>NZ_JACHTR010000007.1:0-72115 GCF_020135975.1 Campylobacter sp. W0014
CCTATATCGATATCTCGTCCATCATTTTTAACTAAAGACAATCTTCCATAGTTTTCTTTTTGACTAGCTAAGATACCTGAACCTTGACCTATATTACCGGTTATTTTAATACCTCGTCCATCAGCAGAAGTTAAAACAAGTTTTCCATTTTCATCTTTAGAAGCTTGAACTCCTGTAGTATCTTTAACCGCATTGATCGCAGAAACTAAAGAACCATTCTCATCTCCATCTTTATAATCAACTTTACCAATAGTTACACCATTAATTGCAAAATCAGTAGATGTAGTTCCTTCTTTAATAGCAAATGTTCCAACTGTTCTTACATCATAACTTGCCCTAACTCCTGTTTTATCAGCATTTCTATTGATCTCTTCAGCCAAGGCTCCAAGACCCGTTCCAACTGAAGTTGAAATCACAACATCTTGAAATTTAAAATCTTCAATACCATTGTAATTTTTGATAGTAAGTCCAACCACGCCAGAAGTCGTACTTTGTGAACCAGTTTCAAATCTTGTTACACCGATCTTTGAAGACTGAGTCGCACCGATACTTGCTTTTACAGTTTGGTTTGAACTTGAACCGATTTGAAATTCTTGATTGGTAAAGCTACCACTTAAAAGTTGTTTACCGTTAAATGAAGTAGTATTAGCGATATTATCAAGCTCTTCCATCAAACGGTTAATATCAGCTTGAAGCATAGTTCTTGTTTTTAAGCTTTGTCCATCTTGAGCTGCTTGAGTTGCTTTTGTTTTAATGGTATCTAAGATCTTAAGTTGCTCATCCATTGCTTTATCGGCAGTTTGCAAGATACCTAAAGCATCATTACCATTAGATATAGCTTGACCTAAAGTGTTAGCTTGAGAGCGAAGTGAATCTGCAATAGCCATCCCTGAAGCATCATCTGCTGCTGAGTTGATTCTAAGACCTGAACTAAGTCTGTTTAAAGACGCATCTAAGCTTTTAGAGTTTAGATCTGAGTTTGCTTTAGCATTAAGAGCTGCAACGTTTGTATTTATACGAAATCCCATTTTAAATCCTTTTAAATAAATTCAAGCTCATCCATGAACTTGTTAAACACTATATCGTTTGTGTAAAAAAAATCTTTATAGTTTTAAATAATTTTTTGCAAACTTTCTTTTCTTATATTTAATTTTTCGATCAATAAAGCAAGCCAGTCTTTATAAACTGAAATAATTAAAAATAAATATTTGCGCTCATCTTGAATTTTTTGAGAAATAATCTTGCTTATTTCAAATCCTCTATTAAAGAAAATTCCTTTAAAAATTCCTTCTTTGAAAATTTCATTATTTTCTAAAAATAAATTAAAATTTTCTATATTTTTATAAACACTCATTAAAAATTCAAAAGGAAGTTCTTTGCCGCTTAAAAGAATTTTTTCTAAGGCATTTTTTAGTATTTTAGCATCTTCTAGAGCCTGATTGATAATATTTAAATCTTTGTTTAAATACTCTAAAACTTTTTTTAAAATTTTATCACTTCTATTTGAAGTTAAAGTTTTTGGAATTTCAAGACTTTTTTCTTTTTTATCTTTAAATTTTAAACAACATTCTTTAAAGCTTAATTCTTTAGTAAAAGCTATCCTAGTTCCACCTTCAGTGGCATTATAAAAATTTGCTTGAGTATTATTAGCAAATAAAAATTCCAACTTTTTTCTATAATCATCCCAAGTCAAATGGGTTAAAACTTCACCCTCTCCACCATAAGCTAAAGTTTTTAAACTAGGAATATTTAAAGCAATATCAGCATCTTTTCCTAAAGTAAAATCACTAAAATGTGAATTTCCTTTTTCATTGTAAGCTAAATCTTGACCTATAATAATTATATTTTTAAATCCTAAAGCTAAAGCTAAAGTATAACACATATGACCTACATGGGTTCCAATTTCTAAGTAGCCAAAATCATATGTATTCATCTTTTCATAAGTTAAATTTCTATTTAAGACGATACAAAAATTTATTTTGATATCACTTATATATTTAGTAATTTTTGGATGAGTACTTTGAGCTAAAACAAACAAGGTCTGCTTTAGTTTATCTTTATCAATCTCTTTAAAAAATTCAAGTGGATATTCTTCAAAATCTATATTTAAAACATAATCAGGGATAATATCATTTTTATAAAGCAAAGAAAAAGCCCCATCTGCACAAAAAATCACAAAATTTTCTTGATACTTTTTTAAAAGTGGAATTTGCTTTTCAAGACTAGGTCCAGCACAAACCACTATGCAATTTTCAAATTGATTTTTTCTCTCTTGGATAATTCTTTGAAAAGGGATATTTTTAAACATTAAAGGAATATTTTGTATGAAATTATCATAGCAACTTAAAGGTATTTTAGAACTTGTATCTAAATTTCTAATAATAAAATTAATATTTTCATAAATTATATCATCTATTTTTGCTATCTCATCTATAAAATATTTTTTATAATAAGAATTCATAAACATTTCATACAAACTAAGGTACTCAAACATATCTTTTTGGTCAAACAATATACTTAATTGCATATTGATTTTTTCTTCATTGGTATCTATAAGATAGACTTTGCCACTTCTTAATTCTTCGCTAAGATCAACTATGCTTAAGGCCAAATAAAAAAGCTCAACCTCGCTTTCAAAAATAAAAATATGTTTATAAAATGAAATTAAATTTTTAACAAGCAAAGCATTACCTATACCATAGATACAAACAAAAGGATATCTCAATGTCTTTTCTAAAATCGCCTTTTGAAAATAAGTAATTTCTTGTTCCACATCACTATACATAAAAACTTGATTTTTAAAATCAAAAATATTTAATTTTTCATCCAAGCTAAAACGAACACATTGTGAATCTTTTAAAAAATTGCTAAGTTTTAAAGCCAAAGGTTCATTAGTTCCGCTGGCTAAAGCTTGTATATTTTTTTCTAAAATATTCATTTAATTCCTTTCAACCTCTAACAATATCTTATCTTCTTTTTGAGTGAATTTATAAAGCAAATCTTCACAAGGATAGCTTATACTTTTATCCTTATACTCTTTTTTAGGATTATTTTTAATCTTTTCAAGCATAATAGGAAGTTCTTTTTTTATAAGTGTTTTTATAGACATGTCCATACCATGGGCTAAACTTTTAATAAATTTTCCATCAATTTGATCTTGATCTTTAATCATATAAAGTTTTGCATCAAAATGATATTTTTTAAAAATATCATAAAGTTCTATTTTATCTTCTGGCGGAGCAATTCTTTTATCATAAAAGGAATGATAACTCACATAATAAGGTTTTGGATAAAAGGATTGAATTTCAAGATGATTTGGTTCTAAAACATTGCGGATCATACGTCTTGCTGGAGAAAAAAAATAAGGTGAAGAACTATTGCTTGTCCAAAAAGTTTTTGTAGAACCACATATACAAATATGTCTAAATAAACTAAAAGTAGAAAATTCAGAATACTGCATAAAATCAATCTCTTTTCCAAAGCCAACCAATTTCCAAAGAAATTTAGCATAACTAGAATTATCAATCACCCCATCTATAAGCCAAGGAGCAATTTTAGCAGCCAAATGAGATAGATATCCTCCATGAGAACTACCGATCATAATCACAGGAATACCCCCCCCCATAGTATCAAACGGAGCATTTTTCTTTAAATAAAGAGCTGTATTTACAAGATCTTGAGCTTGCATAATCCCGTAATTTTGATATTCATTTTTTGTTGGTTGTAAGCTTACATGTAAATTAACATAAGAATCCATACTTAGCAGACCTAGTTTTTTCTTTTCAATTAAATATTGATTAATAAAATTTAAAATTTCAAATGCTTGAGCATAATTTCGAATTTTATCCACACTATAAGGTAGTTCTATATCTGCTGCTTTACAAGTTGCATTTAAAATAAGTTTATCAATCTCATCCATATAAAAAGTAGAGCCAGTATTTGGACGATTTCCTATACAATGATAATTCACACTCACTACAGCAACATTTAAATCTCTTGCTACAGTTTCTGCCAAATGCTCGCGATAGTTATCATCAGCATCCCCGCCAAGCCCTGGAGTGATAAACACTAAAGCCTCAGGCTTTTTCTCATCATCAAAACAAAGTTTAAACTCAAGCTTTGATTCTCTTTTTATATTAAGTTCAACGTCATCACAAGAATCGATCTCATAAATTTTATTGATTAGCATTTTTAACCTCTAACAATATCTTATCTTCTTTTTGAGTGAATTTATAAAGCAAATCTTCACAAAGATAACTTATACTTTTATCCTTATACTCTTTTTTAGGATTATTTTTAATCTTTTCAAGTATAATAGGAAGTTCTTTTTTGATCATAAGCTTTACAGGTATGCCCATACCATGATCTAGACTTTTTATAAATTTTCCATCAATTTGTGATTCATTAGTAATAGAATTTAATTTTGCATCAAAACCTAATCTTTTAAAATAATCATAAAGAGCTATTTTATCTTCTAAAAGATCATTTTTATCTTTAATGGAGTGATAGCTCACATAATGAGTGTTAGGAAATTTAGCACACACTTGAAGATGACTTGGTTCTAAAATATTGCGGATCATGCGTCTTGCTGGAGAGAAAAAATAAGGTGAAGAACTATTGCTTGTCCAAAAAGTTTTGTTAGAGCAAAAAACTTTTATGTGCTGAAAAAAATCAAAGGTAGCAAATTCAGAATACTGCATAAAATCAATCTCTTTTCCAAACCCAACAAGCCGCCATAAAAGCTTAGCGCTACCAGAATTATCAATCACCCCATCTATAAGCCAAGGAGCAATTTTTGCAGCCAAATATGCTAAATATCCTCCTCTAGAAGTGCCAATCATAATCACAGGAATACCCCCCCCCATGGTATCAAATGGAGCATTTTTCTTTAAATAAAGAGCTGTATTTACAAGATCTTGAGCTTGCATAATGCCGTAATTTTGATATTCATTTTTTGTTGGTTGTAAACTGACGTGCAAATTTAAATAATAATCCAGTCTAAATTTACCCTCTTTTTTCCCTTCTATCAAAGCTTGATTGATAAAATGAAAAATTTCACTCATTTGATCATAATTTTGAATTTTATCCACACTATAAGGTAGTTTTATATCTGCAGCTTGAGTAGTAGCATCTAAAATAAGTTTATCAATCTCATCCATATAAAAAGTAGAGCCAGTATCTGGACGATTTCCTATACAATGATAATTCACACTCACAAGGGCTATGCTGAATTTTTGCATCAAATCCTTAGCAATAAAATCTAACATTTTATCATGACAATCCGCTCCAAGACCTTGTATAAAAAATACCAAAGCCTCAGGATTTTTTTCATCATCATACCACAATTTAAACTCAAGCTTAGATTCTCTTTTTATATTAAGTTCAACATCATCACAAGAATCGATCTCATAAATTTTATTGATTAGCATCATTGACTCCTATTAGAGTGTAAGTTTTTGAAGCTAAACTTTTAAAATGTTCATTTTTGCTTAAAGCTACACAAGCTTTATTTTTAGAAGTGCTTGTAAAATCAATGTTTTCTAATTCTTTATCCAAACCACTCTCTATAACCTTTTTACTAGCTTCATTGCTTGAAATTCCCATAAAAATAAAATCTGTTTTATTAACAAAAATAAGTTTTAAACATTCCTTATCATCGCCTACTTTAAAATTGACTTCTTTAACCCCGCTAAAATCTTTCAAATCAACATTTTCAACTCCGCTGACATTACTCATCGAATTGATAGTGCTTAAAGCATCATTTTTTAAAGCATAGATACTGATATCATTGATCAAAGTTTTAAGATTATTTAAAGATTTGCTTAATTCTGCTTCATCTTTACTTGAACTTAATTTTGGCAAAGCAATAGCCGCTAAAATTCCTAAAATGATGATCACAAAGACAAGTTCTAAAATCGTAAAGGCTTTTTTCATTTTATATCCTTAAAAAATTTTTACTCCTAGGGCTAAGAATTTCTTCATCTATTTTAACAAATTCTGATCTTTTATAAGCATCCACCGCAGCTCTTGCGATCATCAAAGCATTATCAGAGCAGTATTTTAAAGGAGCTAATCTTAATTTTATATTGTGTTTTTCACACAAGCTTTTTAAACGCGAACGTAAATTTAAATTCGCACTCGCACCCCCAACAACACCAAATTCTTTAAAAGAATACTGCTTAAAAATTTTCTCTAATTTATCCATGATATGTTCACAAGCAGCTTCTTCAAAGCCATAAGCGATTTCTACTTTTATATCCTCATCCAAATTTTTATGCTTTAAAATTTCTAAACGTACTGCATTTTTAAGCCCTGAAAAACTATAGACTAAGTCTTTAGAATGCTTTAAAGGGATGCTAAATTTTATATTTTTATTTTTAGCATTTTTAGCCAAATTTTCTATAATCACCCCTCCAGGATAAGCTAAACCCATCATTTTAGCCACTTTATCAAAACTTTCTCCAAAACTATCATCACTTGTATTAGCTAGAATTTGAATTTCTCTTTCATTATTGACATAAAGTACCATAGTATGCCCGCCACTTACAAGCAAAATTCCCATATCAAAAATAGGCTTTTCTTCTAAAAAAAGACTATAAATATGACCTCTAAGATGATTGATCGCAATTAAAGGCAAATTTAAACTTGAAGCCAAAGTTTTAGCCATGGTTATACCACCAAGCAAAGATACACTAAGCCCTGGTTCATTTGTCACTGCTATGGCGCAAAGCTCATTAAAATAAGACTTGCATTGTTCTAAAATACTTGGTAGTGCTGCGCTATGAAGACGAGCTGCAAGCTCTGGCACAACCCCACCATAAACGCTATGTTCAAGCTCTTGAGATATCTTTTTGTGAAAAATGCATTTTAAATTATCTTTATTAATAATGGCAATGGAACTATCATCACAAGAGCTCTCTATAGCTAGGATTAAATTTTTCATTCAAATTCCACTAAAATAGAGCCGATAAATTTATCTTTAGTTTTTGCTGCTTTTAAGATACTTGGATCTAAAATTTTTGCTTTTTTGATCAACTTTGCATCTGTAGCATTTTCTAAAAGCTGCTGTAAATTTACCCATCTTAATTCATAAAATTCTACACGATAAATTTTTCCTTCCATATCCAAAGAATAAACTTGTTGCATATCTTTTTTATGTATAAAAATGTTGCTTTCATCCTTACCATGATCAAAACCTATGATATTAACACGTACCCCTTTAATGCTAGGGATTAAAAAATTTTCCTTAACTTTAACCTTAGTACCAAAATGCACAATAAGATCTTTTTGATCTGCTTTTATAGTTACCTCATCAAAAGGATCGCTAAATTCTAAATACTCAGGATAAATTCTTGTTTGAAAACGATTGCCATACTGAACAAAAAAAGAAGAACCATCAGCAATAACAGCTGTGAGTTCATTGCTTGTATTGTAATTGAGCTCTTTATTGACTGGAAAAGGCAAATATTTAATCGTTTTTCTTGGATTTTTCAAAGAAAGTAAAATTCTATCATCAAAGAGCTTTACCTCAAGTTCTCGATTGATCGCTTCTTTTACACCTTCTGGGGTTAATTCAAAATCTCTTACAAATTCAATACCGGCTGTTTTTAAATAATTTTCAATAGCCAAAAGATGATAATACGCTCTTAAATTTACAGGTAAATTTTTACTCGCTTCATTGGCAAAAGCGGCTTTATGATGAGAAATAACAAAATAAGTCAGAGCCTTAAGCATTTCTGTATCGCCTAATTCTTGCGTTTTGGTATTTTTTAGATGATAGGCATGTTTAGGATCAGCCAAAGAGGAATTAACGCTATTAACCGTTTGCGTGGCGATATTTTCAAGATTAGAATATTTACTTGCATTGATTTCGCTTGTATCAATTACGCTAGAATTTCCCCATCTTTTGGGATTTTGCAAAGCATCCACATAGGTAGGTTTGTAAAATCCCCATCCATCATGAAGATTGATCACCATGCTGACTTCAGGCAATAAAATAAGCTTTTTAATACGCTCAATCGTTTTATAATCAGGATCTTTTGGACTAATACTCGCAAATTTTCGGTTCAAATCGCCATTATTTCCACGAGAACGTTTAATAATACTATCAAAAGCTAAATTAGGTGCTACGATAATCTTACCCTTAGTGATATTATAATCACTCAAAAGCAAACTTGCAGCATGAAACCCACCAGGCTCATCGCCTTGAATTCCACCAAAAATCAAAACTGTATTATTATCATCTAAGCTTTTTCCATTCTCCCCTACACTAAAATCCAAAGCAAAAACACTCGTATATAAAAATAATACAACTAAAAAAAATTTCATCAAAAACCTTTTAAGTATTTCCTTGTTTTATCATCATATTCAAAAACTTCTTCAATACTTGAAATTTTAGGAACTCCAAAATGATCAAGTGCTTTAAAAATCGTCTTTGAAATATCCAAAAAATTACCCTTGTAATTTAAAAAATTTTCTATCCCAACCTCATTAGCCGCATTGATAATCACGCCTAAATTAGGTTCTTTTAAAAGCCAATTTTTAAGCTTAAAAACAGGATATTTTCTTGTACTGATTTCATAAAATTTTAAACTAGAAAGTTTAACAAAATCAATAGGATCTAAAATTTGAGTTTCATGAGTAGAAAAAATAGCTTCTGAAATAGCAAGTTTCATATCGGCTTTTGAAAAATATGCTGTAGTCGCACCATTTTTAAATTCACACATTGCATGAATAATGGATTTTGGCTCTATTAAAGCATCAATATCCTTAAAATCATACAAATGATATGCCTCTATGATTTCAAAAAGCTTATTTACCATGGTTGCACTATCTATAGTTATCTTAGCTCCCATTGCCCAATTTGGATGCCTGAGTGCATCTTTGGGGCTAACATCTTTGAGATCTTTAATTTTGCTTTTATAAAAAGCTCCACCGCTTGCAGTAATATAAAGTTTTTTTATGTTTTTTTTATCTTTAAGTAAAAAATTTAAAGCCGAATGCTCACTATCTACAGGGATGATTTTAGCCCCTTTTAGAAAATTTCCTGCTACTACTAAACTTTCTTTATTGGCAAGGGCGATTTTTTTGCCTAATTTTTTTGCCTTAATAGTGCTTTTTAATCCTGCAAATCCTACTATAGCATTAAGCAAAAAATCGTCTTGGCAATTTTGTAAAATTTCTTCTAAACCAGCTTGTCCTATAAAAACCTTATCATGCTTTACCAAATGCTTGTCTTTAGCATTTTTTATCGCGACAAATTGAGGTTTAAAGGCTTGAATTTGCTTGTTTAAAAGCTTAATATTTTCTCCACAAGCAAGGGCTGAAATTTTGATATTTTTTAAAGCGGCAAGCTTAAGAGCATTAACTCCTATACTTCCAGTACTTCCAAAAACGATCATAAAAAGCTAACCATGACAAAAGCAGCGATAATCACCGCATCAATTCTATCAAGCAAACCACCATGTCCTGGGATTAAATCTCCACTATCTTTTACTCCTGCTTCTCTTTTAAAATAACTTTCTAATAAATCCCCTATAACCGCCATAAAAGCTGAAAAGAAAGAGCAAAGCAAAGAAAGCCAAAAATCATAAACAAAAATTCCTATTAAAGTTCCAAATATACTAGCAAAAATGAGTCCGCCTATAACGCCTTCTAAGGTTTTATTAGGGCTTGTAGGAGAAAAAGGGGTTTTTCCCATAAGCTTTCCTATGAAATATGCGGCACTATCACAACTTGCAACAATTAAAATTAACCAAAATAAAGCAAACATTCCATGAGCTAAATACACTTGCCAAAGTGCTAAAATAGGCAAACTAGGATACAAATAAATCAAAGCAGGTTTTAAATTTGACTTTTTATACACTTGATATCCAAGGATCAAAAGTGCGGCTAAAATTCCTAAAAATAAAGGCTTTAAAATCATAGTACCCAAAATAAAAGCCAAAGCCAAAGGTATAATGCTCACTTTTTCTAAATTAAAAAGTTTTTTTGCTTCATTAAAAGCTAAAAACAATAAAATTCCAAAAATAATAAAATTGATAAAAAATTGATCGATTAACGCAACGATAATCACCGCTGCAACCATCAATAAACCCCAAATAATCCTAGTTGAATTAAACATTTCTCATCCTTTAAATACTCATATCGATACGATGGATACTTTGTGCGTTTTTAAAATTTTCTTCTTCATTTTCTTCACTAACATCCTCTTGATCACTTTTTTCTAATTCTTGTTTGTGCTTTTTCTTTTTTTCTTCTTGCTCTGCTTTTTCTTTGATTTCTTCTTTTATATCGTGTGCTTCATTAACTTTTTCAAGCTTATCGATCACTTTTTCTTCTTCTTTAGCGGCTGCCATATTTAAAGCAGCACTAACACCCTCTTTTGCAAGTTCATTACTCGCTTGAGTTGCTGGATAAGCCATATTTTGATTGATAAAATTCATATTTCCTAAAGGGCTTACTGGCATATTTAATCCTTTGTAATATTGATACTTTTAAAATTGACATAATTGACAAATGCCTTTTGTTGAACCTTGACAAAATTTCTTAAAGTATAATCGACCCAATAAGAACCTTTTTTTAACTTTGAAAAACTCACGCAAAGTTTTGCGGCAAATTCTATCACATCTTCACTAATATTTCTCTTGTTTGAAATAACAATCACATGAGAACTTGGAATATCTCTCACATGAAACCATAGATCATCCTTTTTTGCATTTTTTAATAAAATTTCATTTCCTTGTTCATTTTTTCCTACACAAATTTTAAAATCTTGAAAATAAAAATATGCAATATGATCACTTTCTTTATTTTCGTTATTTTTCTTATTGCTTTTTTTGGGCAATAAAATTTCAAGCTCAAACTCATTTTTAGCCTTGGCTAATAAAGCTTTTAAATTTAAAGCAAAATCTAATTTTTCTTCTAAATTATCCCTTTGTATATTTAAATTTTTAGCTCTTTGTTCCAATTTTTTAGCATTTTTATAAAATAAATTAGCACTCTCTTTAGGGCTTGTTTCAAGTTTAAAATGCATTTTTTTATCTTCAAAATCATTAAGTTCAAATTCTCTTTCATGCTCTTTTAAAACACTCAAATTTGCAAACAAAACGTCTGCTTTTTTTCTAAACTCCAAAGCTTTTTCGATCAAAAAATCTTCTTGTTCTAAACTTGATAAAATTTCATTTAAATTTTGTATTTTTTTATCCATTTGCGCAAGTTTTGAAATTTTAATTTGATGAATTTTGTTTTGGTTAATAGACTTAAATTTATTGTCAAAATAGAGACTAAAATCAACAATTTTTTCATAACAATCATCCATTTTATAAGGCTTTAAAGACTCTAAAATAACATTAGGTTTTACAATGCGATAACTTTTATCAATATGCCTTAAAGCTTCAATAATCATTTCGTTTACATCTGTGATAATCACATTGGTATTTTTACCTGTAAATTCAAAATAAATTTTATTTTCATAACTTTTATAAGATTTATTTGCAAGGGTATGAAAACATAAAATACGATTATCTTGCAATACCTTTACATCTTTTAATAAAGCATTGCTAAAATATTTTTTAAGCATAAAATCAAAAGGAGCATTATAATTTTTAACATTCAATTTAGCTGTGTAAATCGCGCTATTTCCTCGACTTAAATCAAAAATAAATTTTTGTCTTTCAAGGCTAAGTTCTAAAACATTATCATTGATACGTTTTATAAAATCGACTTTTTTAAAATCACAAAAAAAATCTCTTAATTGCAAAAGCTCTGTATATTTCATAATAAAAATTATAAGATATTTTAGCGAATTTATGGTAGAGTTTTTTAAAAAGGAATGAATTTTGAAACTTAAAGAATTAAATTGTGTGATTTTATGTGGCGGAAAATCAAGTCGTATGGGTGAAGATAAAAGTAAATTAAAAATTAAAAATGAGACTTTAAGCGAATTTCAAGTCAAAAAAATGTCACGTTTTTTTAAAAAAGTTTATGTAAGCGCCAAAGAAGATAAATTTAACCAGCAGTTTTCACTCATAAAAGATGATTTAAAATTTCAATTTTACTCCCCTATGCTCGCACTATATTCTATATTTTCTTATTTTAAAGATGAATTTGTTTTTATTTTAAGTGTGGACAGTCCTAGTATCAGCGAAAATGAAATTTTAAAACTTCATTCTTTTTTAAAGGAAGACTATTATATCATTATAGCCAAAACAAAATCTTATAAACATCCTTTATGCGGGTTTTATCACAGTTCTTTAAAAAATTTATGTGAAGAGTATTTGAAAAAAAATGAACATAAGATTGGACTTTTATTTTCTCAAGTTAAGACTAAATTTGTAGAATTTGAAAATGAAGATGCCTTTTTAAATTTAAATTTTTATCAAGAGTATGAAAAATTCAAAAGCGAGTTTAAATGAAAAAAATAATTTTATTCTTCTTAATCTGCAATTTAGCATGGGCTGAAAATTTTGAAGAAGCTTTGGAATTTGAAAAAAAAGGTGATTATAAAAAAGCTATGCAAATTTATAAAAACTTGCTTTTAAAAAATCAAACTCAATCTTTTATTGATGATAAAAAACATGAAAAAATAGTGGTTTCAAACATCCAATCCCGAAAAAATCCAGAAGATAAAGAAGACTTTTCTAAACTTGCCCTAGCAAATTATCTTGATGAAGATACGGGTTTTAATCCACTTGGCATTACAGCTTACAAAATGAATTATTTTTTGCCTTTTGCTTATAGTTTTGGCTCTCTTGGTAATGATAATCGCAAAATGGAAATGAAATTTCAACTCAGCATTAAAAAAAGATTATTTGAAAATTTATTTGGACTTAATGAAAAATACTATATAGGCTATACTCAAACTTCTTGGTGGCAAAATTATAAACACTCCTCCCCTTTTAGAGAGACGAATTATCAGCCTGAATTTTTCGTTGATTTTCCTCTTGAAAACCATTCTTTTTTTAACAATCTTCGCTTAGGAATTTTACATGAAAGTAACGGCAAGGGTGATGAAAATTTAGAATCTCGCTCGTGGAATAGAATCTATGCTTCAACTGCCATTTTTTATGAACGCTTTTTATTTGTTCCTAGAATATGGTATAGAATTCCCGAAAAAAGAAAAGATGATGATAATCCTGATATTAGGCATTATCTTGGAAATTTTGATTTAAATTTAGGATATTTAGGCAAAGATTATTTTGCTAATATTATGCTAAGAAACAACCTTAATCTTCGCCGCAATAAAGGTGCGATTCAAGTTGATATAGGATATGATATTTTTAACAACGGAATTTATTGGTATTTACAATATTTCAATGGCTATGGGGAAAGTTTAATTGATTACAATAGAAAATTACAAAGACTTTCTACAGGATTTTTGATTTCTTATTAAGTGGCGGACAGAGAGGGATTTGAACCCTCGAGACCCGTTAAGATCTGCACCCTTAGCAGGGGTGTGGTTTCAGCCGCTCACCCATCTGTCCTTAAAAATAAAAGTATGATTATACAGCAATTTAAATAATACTTAGCTTAAAACAAAAATTTAAAGACTGATATAAGCCAAAATAAAAGTGATCAAAAATCCTAAAATTAAAACAAATAATTGCTTTTTTCTATCTTTTTTGCTTGAAAAAAATGTAATGATAAGTCCTGAAATATAAAGCAAAAATAAAGTAACTCCAAACCCAACACTAAGAATAGAAAAATACCACAAACCCTTATCTTTATGCAGCATAATCATATCACCCAATAAAGATCTGATTTTAAGAGTGATAAGATATTCATTTACACCAATAGGCGCTATATTGGCACTATAGTGTATTGTACCGATGGTCACTCCTTTATTTTTGCTTTTTATAGGTTCTATATTTGATGGGAGTTTTAATTTATTTTCTACAAGATATTCGATCAAAGCTTCTCTTTCTTTGCCTTTTTCTATATATTGATTTAATTTATAACTTTGCACTTTCAAACCCACATCTTGATCAAAACCTAAAATATAAGTAATGCCAGAAATTGCAAACATTAAAGCGCAAGGTAAGAAAAACAAACTTATATAAATATGAATTTGTCTGAATAATTTATTTTTATGAATCATTTTTTCCAACTTTGAATAATTTCCGAGCAATTATAAGAAAATAATGTGAATTGAATGTGAAAAAATACAAATCCCAAAGCGGGATTTGTAAATCATTTTTTATCCATAAATTTATAATTATAAGGAGAAAGATTTTTATCCTCTTCTAAGAGTTCTTTTGGAGGATTTCCATTAACATCTTCTTCACCTTCATAGTAGCGTTCCCCTGCCTTATGTCCATTAACATCAACTTTATAATAAAGCTCACCTGGGTTTAATTTTTGAATATCTTCAAAGCCTAAATTAGAAATTTGAAAATCTTTTATATCATTAGTATTTGCAATTTCTAAAAGCTTAGCCTGCCCAATTCTTGCCATATCTATAGCTTGGAAAAGAATTCTTGAAGCTTCGCGTGGATTATGAAAACCAGTTGAATTTTCAGCATTGACAAAATCAACTCTCATTTGAGATTTTCTATGAAGCTCTAAAACATCTTTTAATTCTGTACTGATCTTAGCCTCATCTGGCTTACTATCAGTTTGAAATTTTTCCATAGCGCCTAATTTTTCACGTAATTTTTTAGTATCCATAATAAAACTTACTAAAGCATATTCAGCTGTTCTTTGTTCTGAAGCAACTATATTTTGGATATCTTTAACTTGTGCTCTTAACTCATCTTCGCTTTGTTTATGACAAGCTTTACAAGCTGAATTGATATCTCTTAAGGGAGAAGTAATATTGTGTTGAGAAATTTTCTTAGCGCCTTCTCTAATATAAGGCATATGACAATCTGCACAAGTTATACCATTTAAAGCATGCACACCACCGCTATAAAGCTCACTTTCTGGATGTTGAATTTTAATAATTGGAGCTCCTGTAAGTTTATGTGTAAAATCTGCGCCAAAGATCGCACGAACTTTATCATAATACTCGTCAAACATTTCAATTCTAAATGGCTGTCCTTTTTTCCACTCATTCCAAGGAAAAGTAAGCATGATTCCGTTTGTTTCTATTTCTTTTGCCTTATTACCATCTCTCCAAAATTCATACTCATCATAAGTTTTTTGAGTTCCATCCCACCATTTTTTAGAGCTATCATCAGCAATACTTTCCCCCATCACCTTAACTTTTTCTCCAGTTGGTTTAAAATAATACTCCACATGGCATTGCGAGCAAACCAAAGTTCTCATTTCTTCTCTGCTAGCTTTTATACCTTGGATAGGATCTTTTTCATAACCTCTTGCCACTAAAGCATTGATAGCAGCCTCTCGAGTCACTCTTAAACTCATATCACTTGGATTATGACAATCTGCACAAGTTACGCCCATTCTCTTTCCACCGTGTGCTCCGGCATGCTGTAGTGAATTTTCCTCTATGTCATTGGCTGCAGGAATGTTTTTTATCATTGTCCAATAATTTGTAGAATTAAACGCTACAAAATCTCCTTTAGCAACATTTTTAATTAGCCAAGGAGTCCACCCGCTATGACAATTCATACAAGCTGTAGGTTGCCCCTTAAAAGCTTTAAATCCGTGAGCATTTAAAAAATCTTTGTTATTTCTTGCAGTTTTCATTTGATCAATTTGAACCCAAAAATGCCCCCTTTCCTCATTAGCATCAACGCTAAAAGGATAACCAGCCCAAAGAATAGTTAATTGCGGAAAACGAATCAACTTAGAATAAGCTAAATTACCACCAAATTCAGTTGGTTGTGGTTTTTCCTTTTCAACCTTTAAATACATATCAAGCTGTTCTGGAAAAACCTTACCCCATCTTTCGTAATTAGGATCATCATCGCTCAATAAAGAAAGATCGGCACTTGCAGTGATGATATTTTTATTTAATTCATCTTTCTTTTTTTGTTCAATATCATTATTAAGCCACAAAACTCCTAAAATCAGTAAAATAAGAATGATGATACCTAAACGTAAAATATTTTTTTTCATGACACAATCTCCTTATTAAATTCCATGTTTATGACCCACATCTTTATGACAAGAAGCGCATTTTAAAGAATTCTGTGCGTGGGGATTAATGGTTGCATTGATCGCTGCTTGCGCAAAATCTGTATGGCAACGAATACAATTTTGCTGTATAGTTTCTTGGGTTTTATTACTTGCATTTAAATTTGTAGGAAGCTCATCAAGTTTAAAAGTAAAAGCATAAGCATGCCCCAATCCACTTTGTGCTTTAGCAATCCATTTAGCAAAAAATTCATGAGGCAAATGACAATCCACGCAAGTTGCCCTAGTTTCTCCTTTAACTTTTTTAGAATGTGGCCCTTGCATATATTCGTTATAAACCTCATTCATAATATGACAATTATTACAAGATTCGCTCGCATTACTCAAATAAGACGTACCTTTTGCATTATAAAAGGTATAAAAACCAATCACAAAAAATACAAAGAGTAAAATAAGAAAAACATTAAATAAACTTAAAGTTTTTTTCAATTTTATACCCCTTTAAAAAGCATTTAAAACTTAAACAAAGATAATCTGAGATTATAACGTAAATATTATTAATAAAAATTTAAATATATTTATTAATAATTAATTAATAATAATTTTTATTTTTTATACATTGATAATTTTAAAAATAAATTTAATTTATTAACTATTCAAAATAAAAAATAAATTTTATTTTTAAATAAATATTATGAAAATTAAATTCTTATAAGCTCTGTAAAAAATCATTGATTTTTAAATGGTAAAATTAAAATAAAAAAAGGAAATTTTCTATGCAAACAAATCCTGATATGTTTTTAAATAGAGAACTTTCATGGTTACGCTTTAATTCAAGAGTTTTAAATCAATGCACAAAAGCAATACCTTTACTAGAAAGACTTAAATTTATTGCTATATATTGTACAAATTTAGATGAATTTTACATGATACGCGTTGCAGGGCTTAAACAATTATTTTCTGCAGGTGTAAATGCAAGCAGTAGTGATGAAATGAGTCCTTTGGAACAACTTAAAGCTATACGCAAATATTTGCATAAAGAAAAAGAACTTTTAGAAGAATATTTTAAAGACATTACCAAAGAACTTGAAAAAGAAAATTTATTTATCAAGCAATATGATCATTTAGATGAAAATTTAAAGCAAAAATGTGATGAATATTTTTTCTCAAATATATTCCCTGTAATCGTTCCTATAGCTGTTGATGCAACACATCCCTTCCCACATTTAAACAATCTATCTTTTTCTTTAGCAGTTAAAATTTGCGATAAATCACATCCAGAACTTATTAAATTTGGAATGGTAAGAATTTCAAGAGTGTTACCTCGTTTTTATGAGGTAGTTTCAAATATTTATGTTCCTATCGAAAGTATCGTTCATCAACATATTGAAGAAATTTTTCCTGGTTATAAACTATTAGCTTCAGCAGCATTTAGAGTCACAAGAAATGCAGATATGGTTATCGAAGAAGAAGAAGCGGATGATTTTATGATGATACTTGAACAAGGCTTAAAATTAAGAAGAAAAGGTGCTTTTGTCAGACTCCAAATTCAAAAAGATGCGGATGAGCAAATAGTCGAATTTTTAAGCAC
Source organism: Campylobacter sp. W0014 (assembly GCF_020135975.1). Taxonomy (NCBI): domain Bacteria; kingdom Pseudomonadati; phylum Campylobacterota; class Epsilonproteobacteria; order Campylobacterales; family Campylobacteraceae; genus Campylobacter; species Campylobacter sp. W0014. Next base: position 17,633 of record NZ_JACHTR010000007.1, read on the forward strand.
TCATATGAAAATTTTTCATAAGGATGTCTATGAATACTCAACTTTATTAAATCTTCCAAGAATTTGGCAAATTGTAGGAAATAAGACGTTTACCCATCTTTTAAGCCCTCTTTATACACCAAAAACTTTACCTCCTTTTGATGAAAATTTATCCATTTTTGATGCAATTGATAAAGAAGATATCTTAATCATTCAACCTTATGAAAGTTTTGATCCTGTATATAAATTTATAAAAGAAGCAAGTCAAAATCCTGAAGTTATTTCTATAAGAATGACACTTTATAGAGTGGAAAAAAATTCAAAAATCGTCCAAGCTTTGATTGATGCCGCTAGCGAAGGAAAGCAAGTTACAGTCATGGTAGAATTAAAAGCTCGTTTTGACGAGGAAAATAATCTACATTGGGCAAAAGCTTTAGAAAATGCAGGTGCGCATGTTATTTATGGAATTAGAGGTTTTAAAGTCCATGCTAAAGTCTCTCAAGTTATACGTAAACAAGGAGAAAAACTTAAATTTTATATCCATTTAAGCACAGGAAATTATAACGCAAGTAGTGCAAAAATATATACGGATATAAGTTATTTTACCAATAAAGCTGAAATCGCTCAAGATGTAACAAGCTTTTTTCATATTCTATCTGGTTTCAATAAGAATCGTCACCTTAAAACTCTTTCTATGAGTCCTAATCAGATTAAAGAAAAAATTCTAGAAATGATTCGTATAGAAACAGCTAAAGGTAGCGAAGGTGTTATTATTGCTAAAATGAATTCTCTAGTAGATAGTCATATTATCAAAGCTCTTTATGAAGCAAGTTTACAAGGAGTTCAAATCGATCTTATTGTCAGAGGAATTTGTTGCCTAAAACCCAATCAAGAATACAGTAAAAATATACGTGTAAGAAGCATCATAGGAAAATATCTTGAGCATGCAAGAGTATTTTATTTTAAGCATAGTGAACCTAATTATTTTATATCAAGCGCAGATTGGATGCCAAGGAATTTAGAACGTCGTTTAGAACTTATGACTCCAATTTTTGATGAAAGAAATAAAGCTAAATTAGCGCAATTTTTACGTTTGCAACTTAGCGATAACACTTTAGCCTATGAATTACAAAGTGATGGAGAATATATCAAGGTTGAGCAAAATGACAAAACTATAGACTCTCAACAAACCTTAGAAGATTATGTTAGCAAGATATATCAAACCTTAAAAAAGGATACAGATCAAACTAGAGCAACACAATTAGCGTCAAAATTATTTAAGGAAAATTAATGGTGGAAGCGAGGGGAATTGAACCCCTGTCCAAAAATAACCCCACAAAGATCTCTACATGCTTAGCAAAGATGACTGTTTCACTATATTTCGCTCATCTTCCAAAACTTAAAAATATAGCTAAGACTTTAATTTCGTTTAAAATGTGTCAAGTTTTAAACTACACTATCTTAAGATGACCAAATTTCAAGCTAGATAGTATCACTTAAAATTCAGGCTCAACTGAACTTACGCAGCTTTAGCGTAAGCAGGAGCAAATTTAACGTTGTTTGCGTTTAATTTTATTTAGGCTTTTTACGCTTTGCCTAAAGCGACATGCCATCTAAGCAGACTTACTCCTGTCGAAGCCAAGTCGCTCCCATTATTTAGAAATAATATTTGGAACATTAACAATTAAAGGATTAAAAACAGCTAAAACAGAATCATCATTTTCATACGAACGACAATATTTTTCAAACTGATCACTCACCAAAAGCATCCAATCTGTAAATTCTTCACTAGCTGGACCCTCAAAACGATTTGCTTGCGCCATCATTTCTTCACAAAATACACAAAAATCAGTGATTTCACTAAGTTCTAAACGCCTTGCAGCCCATGCGGTATTGTGTGCTAAAGTTTCAAGCTCCTTAATTGCTTCCTTATAACGCACACTATCACTACCTAGTTTTATAATCAAGGGTTCAAACCTATCACACATCGTTCTAAAAAATTGCAAAAACTTTTCTATATCGTCAATTTCATATTCTAATTCTAATTTTGTTAAAATTCCCATTTTTAAACCATATTATAAAGTTTAAGTAAATTCTAGCAAAATTTAGTTAAAATCTTATTTTAATTTTCCTAGAAAAATAAGAATGAAAAATGGATAGAATAGTAGAGATAGAAAAATACTCTTTTGATGAAACTTATGAAAATTCCTTACGTCCTTCAAGTTTTGATGGCTATATAGGGCAAGAAAGTATCAAAAAAAATTTAAATGTTTTTATTGCTGCAGCAAAAAAACGCAATGAATGTTTAGATCATATCCTCTTTAGTGGTCCAGCTGGACTTGGAAAAACAACTTTGGCCAATATTATCTCTTATGAAATGGGTGCAAATATCAAAACAACAGCCGCGCCGATGATAGAAAAAAGCGGAGATTTAGCTGCTATTTTAACAAATTTAAGCGAAGGAGATGTTTTATTTATCGATGAAATTCATCGTTTAAGCCCTGCTATTGAAGAAGTACTTTATCCGGCTATGGAGGATTATCGTTTGGATATTATTATAGGGAGTGGCCCTGCAGCGCAAACGATAAAAATTGATCTACCCAAATTTACACTTATAGGAGCAACGACGCGTGCAGGTATGCTTAGCAATCCTTTAAGGGATCGCTTTGGTATGCAATTTCGTTTAGAATTTTATAAAGATAGCGAACTTGCAACTATACTTCAAAAAGCTGCCTTAAAACTTAATAAAACCTGCGAAGAAGATGCAGCGCTTGAAATCGCAAAAAGATCAAGATCAACACCTAGAATTGCACTTAGACTTTTAAAAAGAGTGAGAGATTTTGCTGATGTGAATGATGAAAAAAATATCACCCTAAAAAGAGCTAATGAGGCCTTAAATTCTTTAGGAGTAAATGAATTAGGCTTTGATGCGATGGATTTGAGATATCTTGAACTTTTAACAGCAGCAAAACAAAAACCTATGGGACTTGCGAGTATAGCTGCGGCTTTAAGCGAAGATGAAAATACAATTGAAGATGTCATAGAGCCTTATTTATTAGCAAATGGCTATATAGAACGCACCGCTAAAGGACGTATAGCGAGTCACAAAAGCTTTAGCGCTTTAAAAATAAAATATCAAAAAAATTTATTTGAGGAGTAATTCTTTGAAAAATGGAAAAATATTTCTAATTTCTTTTATTTTAGTTATTTTATCACTTTTACTTTATCTTTTTAAAAGCTTTTTGCTTGTGATTATTATCGCTAGCTTAATGGCAGTAGCAACATCAAATATAAATGCAAAATTTTTACATCTAACTAAAGGGCATAAATTTTTTGCTTCAATTTTAACAACTTCTTGTATGGTAATTTTGTTTTTTGCTCCTTTTTTTTATACCATGATAGAACTGGCTAAAACTTTAAAAAACTTTGATATTAATTTAATTTCTCATACTCTTGATTATATCAAAAATTATCAATTTACCCTGCCCGAAGGACTGAATTTTTTAGAACCTAAAATCAAAGAATTTCTAGCGTCTATAGACTTAAACAATATTTCAAAACAAGTTTTAAATTATGCCTCAAGTTTTACAAAATCTGGAGCCAAATTCCTCATAGACATGGCTTTAATTTGTGTCTTTTACTTTTTTGCTAATCTATATGGAACTGAACTTGTCATTTATCTAAAATCAATTGTGCCAGTAGATAGAAAAGAATTGGATGATGTTTTATCTGAAGTGGGTAATGTGATGGCCGTTGTGCTTTATTCTATGGTAATCATTGCTATTTTTCAAGGAACTCTTTTTGGAATTATTACCCTATTTTATGGATATGATGGTATTCTAATGGGTTCTATTTTTGCTATTAGCTCCTTAATACCAGCCGTTGGTGGTGCTTTAGTTTATATACCTGTGAGCCTTTATGAATTTGCGTCTAATGGTTTAAATTCAGCGCTTGTAATTTTAATTTATTCTGTTGTTGTTATTTCTTTTATTGCTGATACTTTAATCAAACCTTTAATTATAAAATGGATCAATAAAAAACTCGTTAAAACGCCAACAAAAATCAATGAACTTTTGATTTTCTTAGCTATGATGGCGGGAATATCAAGCTTTGGTTTTTGGGGTATCATTTTAGGTCCTGCGATTTTAACCTTTTTCATTTCTACAATTAGAATGTATATGATTTTAAAAGATAAGAAATTGATCTGATTTATCTAGCTAAGCTAGATAAATTCAAATTAAGCCTTGGGCCCTATCATTTTAGTCGGATCAACAAATTGATTAAAATCTTCTTCACTGACTAAACCAAGCTCCATCGCACTTTCCTTCAAAGAAATTCCTTTTTTGTGTGCATTTTTAGCTACCTTTGCAGCATTTTCATAACCAATATGTGGATTTAAGGCAGTAACTAGCATTAAGGAATTGTGAAGATTGTGATCAATTTTTTCACGATTTGGCTCTATACCTATAGCACAATGGATGTTAAATGAATGCATGGAATCAGCTAAAAGATCAAGACTTTGCAAAAAATTATAAATAATCACAGGTTTAAATACATTGAGTTCAAAATTTCCTTGACTCGCTGCAAATCCAATCGTCGCATCATTTCCCATAACTTGAACTGCAACCATAGTTATAGCTTCACATTGAGTAGGATTTACTTTACCTGGCATAATAGAACTCCCTGGCTCATTTTCTGGGATATTAAGCTCTCCAAGACCACATCTTGGACCAGAAGATAACCATCTAATATCATTAGCAATCTTCATCAAATTTGCCGCCAAACCTTTCATAGCTCCATGTGTAAAATTAATCGCATCATGACTTGTTAAAGCATGAAATTTATTTGGACTTGAAATAAATTTAGTCCCCATAAGTTTGCTTAATTCTTCGCTAACTTTTTCACTAAGTTCTGGATGAGCATTAAGACCTGTTCCTACAGCTGTGCCGCCAATAGCTAATTCTCTTAAACTTGGCAAAGAAGCAATGATTTGCTCTTTAGAATGCAAAAGCATAGAAAGATAACCACTAAATTCCTGTGCCAAAGTTAACGGCGTAGCATCTTGCAAATGGGTACGTCCTATTTTAATAATACCTTCAAATTCTTTTACTTTTTTTTCAAAAGTTATAATGAGTTCATCTAAAGCAGGAATTAGTTTTTTTTCAACTTGTTCAACCGCAACTATACTCATAGCTGTTGGAAAAGTATCGTTTGAACTTTGACTCATATTAACATGATCATTTGGATGCACAAACTTTTCTTTGCGAAAATCTCCACCCATAATTTCAGTTGCGCGATTTGCAATCACTTCATTCATATTCATATTGCTTTGAGTACCTGATCCTGTTTGCCAAATCGCAAGTGGAAAATTATCATCAAATTTACCTGCAATAATTTCATCACAAGCTTGAATGATAGCATTTTTTTTAGCATCATCAAGCTTTCCAAGTTTATGATTAACCAAAGCTAAAGATTTTTTAAGATTAGCAAAGGCATAAATTAAAGCCTTTGGCATTTTCTCACAACCAATTTTAAAATTTTCAAAACTTCTCTCAGTTTGTGCTCCCCAATATTTATCATTTGGAACCTTAACTTCACCCATAGTATCATGCTCTATTCTAAACTCCATTGCATCTTCCTTTAATTTTAGTTTCATACAATGATTTAAACAAAAATAGACATAAATTTAGCTTATAATTTAAATTTTAAATAAATAAGCACAGTTTTAAACAAACTTTGTTTCAAAACTGCACATTTAATAATTTTTATTCTACTGTTACACTTTTTGCAAGATTTCTTGGCATATCTACATCGTTACCTAATCTAATAGAAATTTCCATCGCTAAAAGTTGAGTGATCACCATCATTTCAAAAAATTCGCACATATAATGATTTTGTTCATTGGTTTTTATAAAATCATCACTCAAATCAAATTCTAAAGGTGAAATACTAAGCACGGTAGAATCTCTAGCGATTAATTCTTCGACATTGGATTTTGTTTTTTCATAAAGCATGTTTTTAGGCATTAAAGCAATGGTATAAAGTTTAGAATCAGCTAGTGCTATAGGACCATGCTTCATTTCACCTGCTGGATAGCCTTCAGCGTGCAAATAAGAAAGCTCTTTTAATTTTAAAGCACCCTCTAAAGCCAAAGGATAAAAAACATCACGCCCTATAAAGAAAAATCCATGCCCATCAAGATAACGCTTAGATAGGCGATGAATTTTTTCGTGTAATTTTGCATCCACTTTAACACAATTTGGAGTATGTAACAAAGCTTGAATTTCTGTAGAAGTATCAAAATTTTTCTTTTGTGCAATAAAAATAGCTAACATCCAAAGAGTTAAAATTTGAGTTGCAAAAGCCTTTGTTGAAGCCACACCTTTTTCAATACCTGCACGGGTTAAAAGACTTAAATGCGCCAAACGCACCATATTAGAATTATCGACATTACAAATTGCAAAAGTTTTTGCACCTTGCTCTTTTGCTATTTTTAAAGCCTCTAATGTATCTGCAGTTTCTCCACTTTGAGAAATTACAATAAATAAAGAATTAGGCTTAATCACTGCCTCGCGGTAGCGAAATTCACTTGCAATTTCAACCTTAGCTTTAATTTTTGCTAAACGTTCAAACAAATAAGCACTTGCCATAGCTGCATGATAACTTGTTCCACACGCACATAAAGTAATTTCATCAATATTGCTTAAATTTTCATTTTCAAGCTCATCAAAAACCACCTCATCTCCATTGATGCGTCCCATTAAAACTTCACTCATAACACGACTTTGTTCATAAATTTCTTTTTCCATAAAAAAGCGAAAACCATCTTTTTTAGCAAAAGCTTTATCACCTCGCAATTTTGTAAAAGAATTGATTTTGAGTTTATGATTTTCAAAAATCACCAATTCTTCTTTATTAGCATAGCCTAAACTCAAATCTTCAAGATAAATCACCTCGCTACAAAGTCCGATTAAAGGTGTATCGGCGCTAGCAAAATAAATCTCATTCTCTTCATTTTTTCCCACAATTAAAGGAGCTGCATTTTTAGCAAAAAAGACATGATTGGGATCTTTTTTTGTGATCAAAAGAATCGCAAAAGCTCCACGTAACTCATCAATAGTCTTTTTAAAAGCTTCAAATGCATCTATATCTTTAGCATAAAATTCAAAAAGTTGTACGATCACCTCAGTATCAGTTTGGCTTAAAAAATGAATACCATTTTTTTCTAATTTATCTTTAATTTCTTTATAATTTTCTATAATTCCATTATGAATCACACAAGAGTATTGCCCCAAATGTGGATGTGCATTGATTTCTGTTGGTTTTCCATGTGTTGCCCAGCGCGTATGGCCTATAGCAAATCCATAGCCTTCACTAGAAAAACTACTGCATTTATTAGATAAATTCTCAAGCTTTCCTACAGCTTTAAAAAAACTAAGTTCTTTATCTTTCATCACTGCTAAACCGGCACTGTCATAGCCGCGATATTCAAGTTCTTTAAGTCCATTTATTATGGTTTGTTTTTTTTCATTTTTTCCTATATAGCCTACTATTCCACACATTTTTACTCTCTTGTATTTATAAATTTATTTTAGAAATATTTTAACTTATCTTTTTTAACAATTTATTCCAAAATTAGAATTTTCTTTTTCTTAAAATCATAAATAGAACGCTATTTTATCGAAATTTACTTATAGGTTCAATCTTTTTTTCAGTAAGAATTTATAATGTTTATTTTAAAATTTTAAAAAACAAAAAGCGATTATCAAATGAAAAATTTACTTAAAAAATTAGAAAATGAAGAGAGAATTAACCAAGAAGAAACAAATAAACTTTGGGATCTAGATCTTTTTACTCTAGGCAAATTAGCCCATAAAAGACGTGAGAAACTTCACGGTAAAAAAGTTTATTTTAATATCAATCGTCATATCAATCCAACTAATATCTGTGCAGATACTTGCAAATTTTGCGCCTTTTCAGCTCATCGCAAAAATCCAAATCCTTACATAATGACTCATGAAGAAATTATGAAAATTGTTGATGAAACCGTAACTCGTGGCACAAAAGAAGTGCATATAGTTTCTGCTCATAATAAAGATACAAGTTGGCAATGGTATTTAGAAATTTTTAAAATGATCAAAGAAAAGCATCCTAATATCCACATAAAAGCTATGACAGCAGCCGAAATTGATTTCTTATATAGACGCTTTAATATGAGTTATGAAGAAGTAATTGAAAAGATGATAGAATATGGAGTTGATTCTATGCCTGGTGGTGGAGCTGAAATTTTTGATGAAGAAATTCGTAAAAAAATTTGCCATGGAAAAGTGAGCAGTGAAAACTGGTTAAAAATTCACAAACTATGGCATCAAAAAGGCAAACAAAGTAATGCGACTATGCTTTTTGGACACATAGAAGAAAGAGAACATAGAATCGATCATATGTTTAGACTTAGAAATTTACAAGATGAAACTGGTGGATTTAATGCTTTTATTCCTTTAGTATGGCAAAGAGATAATAGCTTTATACAAACTGATAAAATTATGGATAGCGAAGAGATTTTAAAAACCGTTGCTATTTCTCGTTTAGTGTTTGATAATATCAAAAATATCAAAGCTTATTGGGCAACTATGACTTTAAATTTAGCTATGGTAGCTCAAGAATTTGGCGCTAATGATTTAGATGGAACCATTGAAAAAGAAAGTATTCAAAGCGCTGGAGGAGCAAAATCAGCTAAAGGAACAAGTTTAAAAACTTTCATAGATATGATAAAAACTGCTAATTTAATCCCTGTAGAGCGTGATAGTTTATACAATGAGTTAAAAATTTATTAATTTAGGAGATAAATTTGTTTAAACTTAAGGAGAATAAAACTAATCTTCGTACAGAATTGATTGCTGGATTAACCACCTTTTTAGCTATGGTTTATATCATCCCTGTTAATTCAGCGATTGTGAGTAATACTGGTATGCCTATAGAGGCTTTAATCACAGCAACTGCTTTAGTTACTATTATAGCAACTGCTTTTAATGCTTTTTTCGCTAATACGCCTGTTGCTATGAGTGTTGGTATGGGTTTAAATGCCTATTTTACTTTTGCGGTTTGCGGGGCACAAAAAATTCCTTGGCAAAGTGCTTTAGGAGCAGTTTTTATTTCAAGTATTATTTTTCTTATTCTTTCTTTTACGCATTTTCGTCTTTGGATTATTAGAAATATTCCTAAAGATTTAAGACTGGCAATTTGTGCAGGTATTGGCTGCTTTATCACTTTTTTAGGATTGAGCCAAATAGGTATTATCGTGCACAATAAAGATACTTTAGTAGGAATAGGAAATTTTGGAAGTTCTCATGTGCTTTTTGGAATTTTTACCCTTGCACTTATTATCTTTTTTTGGGCTATAAAACTTAAAGGGGCTTTTATTTTTGGAGTTTTAATCAGCTCAATCATTGCTTGGATTTTTCATATTGATCAAGCACAATTTCCTACTCAACTATTCTCCTTGCCCGCCTTTGATTCTATCAATGGTCTAGGAGCTATCTTTTTAAATTTAGATATTAAAAGCGCTTTAAATATTAGCATGATTCCCATTATACTTACTTTTTTTATTACCCAGCTTTTTGATAGCATTGGAACAATTACTGGTGTAGGAGAAAGAGGGAAAATATTTGATGATGCTAAAAATGGCGAGAAAAAACTTGGAAAAACTTTAATGGCAGATGCTACAGGATCTACTCTTGGTTCTTTGGTTGGGACATCCACTGTAACGGCTTTTGTTGAAAGCACAACCGGAGTGGAAAGTGGTGGTAGAACTGGTCTTACAGCACTTGTCGTGGCTTTGTGTTTTATTTTAACTCTTTTTTTACTCCCGCTTTTTAAAGCTATTCCTGCAAATGCAATTTATCCTGTTCTTATCATGGTTGGAATTTTAATGTTTATGGAAGTTAAAAATATAGATTTTAAAGATGAGGCTATAGCGGTGGGTAGCTTTTTTACCATCATTATGATGCCGCTAACCTATTCTATTACCTCGGGTTTTGCTTTTGGTTTTCTTACTTATCTACTGATTAGAGTTTTTAAACGTCAATGGGATCAAATTAGCTTAGGTATTGTTGTTTTAAGCTTAATTTCTTTAGGTAATTTTTTACTGATTGCACTACAATAAAAAAGGGAAAGAATGTTTTTTTATTCTTATAATTATTTTGAAGAAGACGTTAAATTTTTGGCCACACAAATAAAAAAAGAATTTAATCCTGATGCTCTTATTGCCATTGCTAGAGGTGGTATGACTTTAGGACATTCTTTAGCCGTTGCCCTAGATACTCGCAACCTTTTTAGTCTCAATTCTATACATTATGACGATACTAAAAAACTCGATACTATTGAAATTTTTAATATCCCAGATCTTAAAAATTATAAAAAAATTTTACTCATTGATGATATAGTGGATAGCGGAGAAAGCTTATCTGAAATTAAAAAAAGACTGCAAGAACAATTTCCTCATATAGAATTAAAAATTGCAACGATTTTCTATAAAAAAACAGCTCTTTTAGAACCTGATTTCAAGGTTAAAGAAGCTAAAGAATGGATAGATTTCTTCTGGGATATAAAGATTAATTAATGTTTTTTGGAGTTTTAAATTTTGAAAATTAAAATCGTATTATTGTTATTATTAAGTTATTCTTTTGCTTTGGATCAAAATTTCGAAGATTTTGAGCAAGAATACAAAAATTATCAAATCAATGATCCACTCGCAAGCTACAATAAAGCTATGACTCATTTTAATGTAGCCTTATATACTTATGGATTTCGCCCTATTTTAAAGGGTTATAATGAAATTACACCTCAGTTTTTACGTATAGGGGTAAGGAATTTTTTTGACAATTTATTTTCACCTTTACGTTTTGTTGGGAATGTTTTACAATTGAAATTTGAAAATGCTGGAGAGGAATTTAAAAGATTTACAGCAAATACAATTATGGGCTTTGGCGGCTTAATGGATCCAGCTAGTCAAATGGGCTTAAAAAAACATCCCGCTGATCTTGGAACCATCCTAGGACACTGGGGAGTTGGTGGAGGATTTCACTTGGTGCTACCTGTGTTAGGGTCTAGTAATTTAAGAGATACTTTAACTTTGCCTGCAATTTGGTATGCAGATCCTATAAGCTATATAAATCCTCAATGGGCAAATATAGCAATCAGCGCCTATGGTTTTGGCAATGAACTTAGTTTTAAACTTGATGAAATTGACGAAATTTATTATAATACGCCAAATTTATATCCGTTTTTAAGAGATGCTTATGAACAAAGAAGACAAGAATTAAGTAAATAAGGAAACAAATGAAAAAAATTATTTTATTATTATTTTTTTTAGGAAATATTTGGGCTTTAAATTTAAACGATATCCCAAATACTATGCAAAATAACATTGATAAAAGTTTGAATTTTTTAAAAACTCAAAAAGATAAAACTTTAGTTGCAAATCAAATTTTTAAGCTCTTTGATGATATTATTGATTATAAACTTATGGCAAAACTTAGTCTTTCGAAAAACTATGATAAACTTAGCAAGAAAGAGCAAGAAGAATTTTCAAAAGCTTTTGAACAAAGTCTTAAAAAAAGTTTCACTGATAAATTAAGTCTCTATAAAGATCAAATTTTAAAAGTAAAAAACGGAGAACTTAAAAATGAAAAAAGATATTTTCTTACAACTTCTATTGTGGATGATGGAGAAGAAAAAAATATTATTTTCAAATTTTACAACAATGATAATAATTGGCTAATTTATGATGTTGACGTATTAGGAGTAAGTATTATTCAGACCTATCGCTCCCAATTTGGAGACATTTTATCGAGTGAAGGATTTAAAACTTTATTGCAAAAACTCAAAAGCATCACCATTAAATAAATGCTTTCAAAATTTTTAAAACTGATTATTTCTTACCCAAAAACTACCTTTTTGGGAACTTTTTTTATATGTCTATTTCTTAGTTTTTTTGCTTTTAAAATAAGTGTTGATGCAAGTGCTGAGAGTTTATTACTTGAAGATGATATCGATTTAAAAACTTTTAGAGAAATTTCAAAACATTATAAAAATGATAATTTTTTAATTCTTGCTTTCAAACCTCAAGATGAAAATCTTTTCTCAAAAACAAATTTATCTAAATTGCAAAAACTTCATAATGATTTAGAAAAAGCGCCTTTGGTTGAACGCGTTTTTAGTATTATCAATGCGCCTTTATTGCAAAGCTCTGAAAACACAGATCTTAAAGAGCTTTTAAAAAATATACCCGATATACAAAGCAAAGACATCAATCAAACAAAAGCAAAAAATGAAATTTTAAACAATCCTTTTTATAAAAATAATATTATTTCAAAAAATGGAAAAATCGCAGGAATTGTCATTTATCTAAAAACAGATTATATTTACAATGAACTTATAGAAAAAAGAGATTTAGCTAAAAATGAAAAAGAAAAAAATGCTATTCGTTTAGCGATTAAAAAACATCAAGATCAGCAAAAAATTCTCAATAAACAAAACTTAGATTTTATAAAAAATATCATAAAAAAATACGAAACTAACCAAGATAAACTTTATCTTGGTGGTGTCAGCATGATAGCTGATGATATGATCACTTATATAAAATCCGATCTTTTAATCTATGGAGTTTCTTTAGTTTTTTTATTAGCAATTGCATTGTATTATTTTTTTAAAACTTGGCGTTTTGTCCTTTTGCCTCTTTTTATATGTTTTATCAGTTTGAGTGCAGCAAGTGGAGTATTTGCTCTTTTAAATTTTCAAATCACGGTTATTTCTTCTAACTACGTTGCTCTAGTTTTAATCATAACTTTAAGTGTAGTCATACATTTAATCACTCATTTTATAGAAATCTCTCAAACTTACCCTAATGCAAAAATTCAACGCCTTGTGCTTCAAACCTTACTTGCCAAAGCAAAACCTAGCCTTTATGCTATAGTTACGACTATGATAGGCTTTTTTTCTCTTATATTTTCAAATATAGAGCCTATTATAAAATTAGGCATTATGATGAGCGTGGGCATTGGTTTGGCTTTGATTTTTAGCTATTTATTTTTAGCAAGTATTCTAGTTTTACTCAAGCCAAAGCAGTACCACAAAAAAGAATTTAAATTCAATCTTCTAGAATTTTGTGCAAAAATAAGTCTTGATCCAAAAAAACGTTATATTATTTATAGAATTTCTTGTGCAGCAATTTTAGTATCCTTATTTGGAATTTCTCAGCTAAGGGTTGAAAATTCTTTTGTAAATTATTTTAGAAATAGTAGTGAGATTAAAAAAGGTTTGCTTGTTATTGATAAAAATTTAGGTGGAACCTTGCCTCTAGATGTAATCATACGTTTTAAAAACAATCAAACAAATATCGACTCAAATAACACTTTAGATAGTTTTGAAGATGAATTTGAAAATTTAGAAAAAAAAGATACCTACTGGTTTAATTCTCAAAAAACACGTATTGCTAAAAAAGTTCATGAATTTTTAGAACATCAAAAATTCGTTGGCTCAGTTCTCAGTTTAAATAGTCTTTTAATTTTAGGTAAAAATATCAATCATGGCGAGGATTTAGATGATTTTGCATTAGCATTCTTAAATGAAAATTTACCTCAAAAATTCAAACAAGATCTTATTTCTCCTTTTGTTAATATAAAAAACAATGAATTAAGATTTACAATGCGTATTGTTGATTCTGATCCAAATTTAAGGCGTAATGAATTTTTAATAAAACTTAATGAAAATTTACACAAACTTTTAAAAAATGATGATGTGCAAATACAAATCACAGGCATTATGGTGCTTTACAATAATATGCTTCAAAGTCTTTTTTCTTCGCAATTTGATACACTTATATTTGTTATACTAGCCATTTTTATTCTTTTTATCTTTGTTTTTCGTGATTTAAAATTTTCCATTATAGCTATACTCGTTAATGTCATTCCTTTGAGTGTTGTTTTTGCTTTAATGGGGCTGTGCCAAATTCCTCTTGATATGATGAGTATTACAATAGCTGCTATTGCTATAGGTATTGGAGTTGATGATGCCATTCATTATATCTATCGTTTTAAAGAGGAAATCAAAAACAAAAGTATTGAAGAGACTATAATTAATTCTCATCTTAGCATAGGATCAGCGCTTTATTATACTACTATAAGCATAGTATTGGGATTTAGTATTATGATGAGCAGTAATTTTATTCCTACAATTTATTTTGGAGTTTTAACGGTATTTGTGATGATTTTACTTTTAAGTGGGAGTTTATTTTTACTCCCTAGCTTTTTAATCAGTGTTTATTCTAAGAAAGCCAAGCTTGAAAACCAACATAAACAACATAAATTAAAACAACAATGATCATGTATTTTATAAATTTCTTCATCTTTCTTTTTCCCTTTTAATCATTTCCAAAATAATTAAAGCAAGATCCATGGCTTTAAATCTATGTGAAATTTTATTCTTTTTACTGGATTCAAGTTCAGCTAAAGTTTGTTTATAGCCTTTTGGAATGAAAAGACTATCATAACCAAAACCTTTATCTCCTTTTTCCTTATCGATAACTTTTCCATGCATACTTGCTTGAGTTACATATTCTCCACTTAAAGTTACTAAAGCAATGGCAGCTTTATAATGAGCTTTACTTTCACAAATGTTTAATTCTTTCATTTTAGAAAGTAGTTTTTCCCTATTACTCTTATCATCGCCTTTAGTGCTAAAACGAGCAGAATAAATTCCAGGTTTCCCCCCTAAAGCATCAACGCAAATTCCACTATCATCGCTTAAAACAATGAAATCATTTTTCTGCTCTTGGCTTAAAGCATTAAAAACCGCTCTAGCTTTTATCAAAGCATTTTCTTTAAAGCTTTTACCATTTTCTTCAATTTCAAAAGGCTCAAGAACGTCACCAAAAGAATATAAAGAATAATCTTTTACCATGTCTTTAAATTCTAAAACTTTATGTACGTTATTTGTCGCCAAAAGAATTTTCATACCTATCCCTTTCTTTTTTAGCCATAAAAACTTTGAAAAGTCTAGCATAATTTTTAAAAGCATACAAGAAAAATATCATATAAAATTAAAAATAAGTTAATCTAAATGATAGTAAAATTATCTCAATTTAAAATATTTAGAAAGGTAACAATGTTAAATAATGTTTTAGCTTTATCATTTATAATTGGAACTAGATTTTTTGGGCTTTTCATTGTTTTACCTGTCTTAAGTCTTTATACTTTAAAATTAGAACACGCAAATGAATTTTTAGTAGGTTTTTTGGTAGGAATTTATTCTCTTACGCAAATGATTTTGCAAATGCCTTTTGGAATTTTAAGTGATAAAATAGGTCGTAAAAAAACAATGCTTATAGGACTTTTAGTCTTTATCGTGGGTTCTTTAATCTGTGCCTTTTCTCATGATATTTATATGATGCTATTAGGCAGAATGCTTCAAGGTGCTGGAGCTATTGGCGGTGTCGCTACGGCTATGATTAGCGATTTTATCACGGAAGAAAATCGTGGCAAAGCTATGGCCATTATGGGTTCTTTTATAGGTCTTAGTTTTGCGAGTTCTATGATTATTTCCCCTTTAATGAGTGCAAAATGGGGCCTATCTAGTCTTTTTTATTTGAGTGCAGCTTTATCGGCTTTATGCATTGTTTTACTTTATAGCGTTGTTCCAAAAGAAAATAAAATCACTCATCACAATCAAAAAACACCTTTTTTACATCTTATTAGACAAAAAAATTTAGCCCTGATGAATATTACAAATTGTATGCAAAAAATGCTTATGAGTATAGCGTTTTTAAGCATACCTATTATTTTAGTTAAACACTTAGGTTTTCATGAAAATAAACTTTGGGCTGTTTATACGCCTTCTATGATTGCAGGATTTATTGCTATGGGATTTGCTGGAAGTTTAGGAGAAAAAAAAGGATTAGCTAAACAAATTTTATTACTTGGTGTGGTATTTTTTATTTTTTCTTATATTCTTTTTAGTTTTTCTAATTCTATTAATCTTTTTATTGTTGCTATTGTCATATTTTTTATTGGATTTAATTTGCATGAACCTATTATGCAAAGTTGTGCGTCAAAATTTTGTAAAGTCCATGAAAAAGGCGCAGCATTAGGTCTTTTTAATGCCTTTGGTTATGCAGGAAGTTTTATAGGTGGCTCTATTGGTGGAATATTTTTACATCTTAATCAATTAAATCTTTTAACAACTATCTTAGTTGTTTTAGCTATTTTTTGGCTAATTGGTCTCTTTTTCTTAAAAAATCCATCCGAATTTAAAAATATTTATCTACCTTTAAATACATCTTTAGATTTAAAAGAATTTGGTAAAAATATAGGGGTTTTTGATATTTATAAAAATTCCAAAAATTTAATTATTAAATTTGACAGCAAAATTACAAATGAAGAAAGTTTAAAGGCTAAAATTTAAAATAGAAAAAACTCGCAATTTGATTGAGAATTTTATCTTCTAATGAAGCTTGACAACGCTCTTTATTTGCCAAATACGCTGTTCTAGCGATTAAGCTTGTTCTTTGGGTTTTACCATTTTTAACAATCTCTATATTTAATTGCATGCTATAATAATTCTCAACAAGCCACTCTCTTTGGCTTTCTAAAGGATCAAGATCATAAAAAAAGCTAGCTGAAGTGCTTATCCTTTGTGCATAAGAATGTTTTTTCATATCCACAAGATTGAGATAAATTTTATATGTTGGATTTTGATTGCTTTGCGTAAGTCCTAAATTTTGCAATTTATTGGCTAATTTATACTCTAGCTCACTTTTAATTTTACTTGGATTTTGAAAAAGAATTTCAAAAGTTTCATTAGGATGCGCTTGAAGAAATATGCCTTCATTATTGGTTTGTATAGAGCTTTCAACAAAAGTAGAATTAGCACAGGCACTCATAAAGAATGCCAAAAAGATAAAAATAAAAATTTTCATTTTATGATAGTTGGCGTAGCGCTAAGCCCTAAAGCACGATATTTTTCATAAAGAGAGAATATCTGTTTTAATTCAGCATCACTCACTTTTGGATAATTTTTTATATTTGGATCATAATATTTCTTTAAAATTGCTATTTTTTCATCATCATTTTTAGCTTTTTTAACTTCTTTGTAAATGAGTGCGGATTTTTCAAAAGCTGATTTTCCATGCACTGGAGTTAAAATATAATTGATTTGATAATTTTTAAGCTCATCTTTAATTTGCTCTAATTGCTCTCTACAAAAAGGACATTCTGGGTCAGAGAATACATATATTGCAGGTTTATTTTTATCGCCCATGGTAATGACCATTTTTTCCTTTTGTGCTACAGGTTTGGCATTTTTGGAAAAATGTTCTCTAGCTTCTTGAAATTTCTTCATTTCATATTCTTGAGCATAGGAAGTTCTTGTTTTTATATCAATAATATCAGGAACTATAATATTATCTTTTGTAAAAAGAATTTGATCTTGAGTTTGACCATCAACACTCACACTAACAATTACGCTTTCAAATCCTGTATTTCCAACTTTTTGACGATCTTTCACACTTACAGTAGCATTTGGAAACCGCATTTTGATATTTTTTGAATAAAAATCACTGATTTCACTATTGCTTGCAGCAAATAAAGATGCTGAACAAGCTAAAATTAAGCTTAATTTTCTCATTCATCTTCCTTAAAAATAAAATATAGATTTATTGTATAATGATTTTCTAAATACTTGTTTTTAAAAATCTTTTTTCCTCTTTTTTTTGCACTCTTTTATCTTTGTCTAGATACTCCAAATACGCTATTGCATATTTTCTTGATAGATGAAAAATTTCTTTCATTTTTTGTACATCAAGTTCTGTTGTTTGTAAAATTTTCAAACATTCTTGTATCATTTGATCTAAAGCTTTTTTTTCTACAAAAAGATTATGAGAAAGTCTGATAACTAACTTTTCTTGAGTGAGTTTTTTTAAAATTTCATCGCCGCTTTTTCGATCAAGATCCAAATCTTCATAAAGATTGTAAGGAGCTTGGGGTTTGATGCCTTGTTTTTTTAATATTTCATAGAGCTCGTTATTATTTCTTTGTTTGAGTTTTTCAAAGTCAATCCCTTTTTTAAAATATATTCCATTTTTAAAATCGAGCAAATTTTGCATATTTTTAAGCCCAAATTCACAAAATTCCACACTCGCCCAAGAGATTCTCAAAGATAATGAAGTCGGAGAAAACATAGCATAAGGATTTTTATCTAGTATAAAAATAATCATTTTTTTAAATTCATCCAAAGCTAAAAGATTATAAACATTGAGATTTTTTTCATCTACAAAAACCCCGTTTAAATTTTTTGCCAAATCTAAAGCTTCTTTATGAAGTAATTTAAATCTTTGATAGCTAGAAAGCAAACCAAATCCCATTTTATGAATATCTTTTAAAAAGCTAAAAACCGCTTTAAAGTCTCTATTTTTAAGTAAAAATAATAATTTATTTTTTAGGTCTTTCTTTAAAGGCTCACTTACAGGATTTAAAATTCTACCGCCTCCTACAATACGATTATTTTGAAGTAAGATAAATTTTTCATCAAAACATAAAAAAAGCTGCGTTTTAAAAACAATATGGGCAAAAAATTCATCATTGTCTAATTCTTTTAAAATTGTAAGCTTGCATTCTATACTTTTACTTCCTACGCAAAAAAGCATTTTTTCATTTTTTAATCCTCTTTTGGCTTTGATTAAAACATCGCATTCTAAAAATCCTTTAAAAACACCTTTCTTACTTAAAACAAAACCTTTTTTCAAATCTTTATGATCACAATTTAAACTCAATGCAACACGATTAAAAGCTCTGATTTCTTTGCAATCTTGATCATGATTTTGTATATTTTTAATCAAAAGTTCTTTTTGGTTATCCAAGCAAATAATTTTTTCATTAACACTGATTTTTCCCTCATTTAAACTACCTGTAACAACAGTTCCTATGCCTTTGAGTGAAAAAATTCTATCTATATAATAACGGAAAATCAAATCATTATTTGCATTTTTATCTTTTAAATTTAAAAGATAATCTTTTAAAACATCGATACTAGGTTGATATTTTATAGATGTGTAAAAAACATTTAATGGGGTAAAATTTATTTTTTTTAAAATTTCTTGTCCGCGCTCCTTATAATTTTCGCATAAATCGCATTTGCTAAATACAATAATAATATCTTTAATTTCTAAAATTTCAAGCACTTCTAAATGCTCTATGCTTTGCTCTTTTAAACCTTCGTTAATATCAACAACAAACAAACAAGCACTAAAACCAAATGCTCCGCTAATCATAGTTTTAACTAAATCTTTATGACCTGGAACATCGATAAAAGAAAAGTGTTTATCTTTTAATTTTAAATCCGAAAAACTTAGATTAATCGTAATTTGTCTTTCTTTTTCTTCTTTTAAATTATCTCCATCAAAGCCATTTAAAGCTTTAATTAAAGAAGTTTTTCCATGATCAATATGCCCTGCAGTTCCAATAAGTAAAGAATTCATCAATCTTCCATAGAATTAATCAATTGAATCAAAGTATCCAAATCACTTTCCCTAATCGTTCTAAAATCTAAAACGAAACTATCATTTTCGACGCGACCTATGATATTTTTTTCTCTAAATTTTTCTTGCAATATTAAAGCCTTGCCCTTAAAAGATAAAACTCGACTTTCTAAAGTTCTATCAGGCATAGAGCCACCCCCGACTAAACTCTTGCTATTTTTAATTTCACTTTCAAATTTAATTCTTTGCTGCACCCACAAAGCTTTTTGTTCTATGTGTTTAATATCATCGTTTAAAAGTCTTAAAGTAGTGATTTTATTATAATCTTTTTCAAGATAAACCTTGAGTGTTTCATTAAGCAGTGCCAAAGTGATTTTATCTACTCTTAACATTCTTAAAAGCTGATTTTTTTTAATCTTCTCAATCAAATCTTTTTTTCCCAGTATAATCCCAGCCTGAACAGAACCAAAAAGTTTATCGCCACTAAAACTTAAAATATCACAATTTTTAAGCACTTTTTTAATCATAGGTTCATTTTTCGCCAATTCTTTATTTAAATTTTCACACCATCCAGAACCTAAATCATAATAGGTTAAAATTCCTTTTTCTTTAGCTAATTTATCAAGCTCCACAATGCTTACATCGCTTTGAAAACCTATAAGAGCAAAATTTGATTTGTGTGTTTTTAATAGTAACTTTGTATTTTCATCGATAGCTTCTTCATAGTCTTTTAAATGTGTTTTATTACTTGTTCCAACTTCTTTAAGCTTAACTCCAGCAGCCTTAATCACTTCAGGTACACGAAAACTCCCACCTATTTCGACCAACTCACCTCTAGAGCTAATAATTTCTTTATTAAAACAAAGAGAATTTAAAATCAAAAAAACCGCTGCAGCATTATTATTTACCACCAAAGCATCTTCACACTCAAAAAGCATTTTAAGTTTCTCAAGCACTAAAGCGTAGCGACTTCCTCTTTTGCCATTTTCTAAATCAAATTCAAGATTTACATAATTACAAATTTGATCCTTGCATTGATTAAAAATACTTTCATCAATCACACTTCTACCCAAATTTGTATGGATAATCACACCTGTAGCATTGATCACACTTTGTAAATCTTTACGCAGATATTTTTTAATTTCTGATTTTATTTTTTCTAAAAGAATGCTTTTTTCACAGTTATTCTCACCCAAAGCCTTAAGACTGGCTACGATATTTTTGCAAAAATAAGCCCTTAAATAAAAAGGATACTCTTTTAAAGTTTCATCCTCGATTAAAGTTCCAATTTGTGGGAATTTTTTTATTTTGTCCATCTTAAACCTTAAGAAAATATTTGGTTATTTTAACATAAAATTTAAAAAAATATTTTTTAGAGGAAAAACTTAATGAAAGAATTTGTTTTCATAAAAAACAAAGATTTAATCCCTTTGCCTGATGAAATTGAAATTTGGGAAACGAATAAAGATATAGAAGTTTTAATCTCTAATGATAAAAAACAAAAATCTAGCATCTACGCTCCAGAAATTAATTTTTACCTTAGAAATTCTCAAGATGATGCTTTAGAAAAGGCTAAAAATATTTTAAAACTCTATCAAATTAGAAATCATATTTATGATTTTGGGCTTGATTTTAAAGAAAATAAATCTATTCAAAAACGCATTATTCTTATTGATCTTGAAGAAGAACTTGCTGATTTTTTGAAAAAAAATGATTTTAAAGTCATTGCTTTAAAAAATGAAGAAGTTAAAGGTATTTTTGGGACTATAGGAGAATTATGCGCGATAATATCTGATGAAATAGAAATTGATTTTGATATTTTAATTTTTAATCATCAATGTTTAAGAAAGGATTTTTCAAGACAAAGTGGCTGCTATGATATGCAAAATTTTAAAAACAAAGAAGCTCTGCTTGAATTTTTAAATAGCATTATTCCAAATTACACTTACAAAAATTATTTTTCTTATGATTTAAATATATGTCAATATCATTCAAGGCGTAGTGAGCACTGTGCTAAATGTGTTGAAATTTGCCCTACAACAGCTATTTTAAAAGATGATGAAAATAAAAATCTAATTTTTTCGCAAATAGATTGTTTGGAGTGTGGTTCTTGTATTAGCATTTGCCCTAGTGGGTCGCTTGATAGTACTAATTTACCTAGAAACAGCTTTTTTGAAATTTGCAACTTTTTTAAAAAAAATAAAATTTTACTCATTTCAGAAAAAATTCCTCTAGAAAATTTAAATTTAGAGCTTCCAAAAAATACCTTGCCACTAATCATAAAAGATGGATGGCTTACTCCTATGCATTTTTTAGCTCTTTTGCAAAGTAGTAGTGCTAATATAGTCTTTTTCACTCAAACACTATCTCAAGGAAATCATGAAGCCATAGAACTTTTAAATACTTTTTTTGAGAGAAAATTTAATAAAAAAGCTATTTTTATTGCTAATGAAAAATTAAATACTCATTTAAAGCAACAAGAATTTATAGAAAATTTATATTTTAAATTTCACAATAATACTCTTACCACAAGAGAAAATTTTTCTAAAAGAATGCAAAAGCTTATACAAAATGATGATTTTGGCTCTTTAAAAAGTGGAAATTGGATAAGATATGGAAAAATAGAAATCAATACTCAAACTTGCACTCTTTGTCTTTCTTGCGTTGGAGCTTGCAACGTAGGGGCTTTAATCGCAGATCATAAAGAAAATGCTTTAAAATTTAATGCTTCACTTTGCACTACTTGTGGGTATTGTGAAATGAGCTGTGCTGAAAAAGATACCTTAAAGCTAACAAGAAGTGGGATGGAATTTAATCCTAAGTTTTTTGAATATCAAACGATGGCAAAAGATGAACTTTTTGCATGTATAGAATGTGGAAAAGAATTTGCCACCAAAAAAGCTGTGCAAAAAATAGCAGAACTTATGAAACCTAAATTTAAAGATCAAAATAAAATTAAAACACTTTATTGTTGCGCAGAATGCAAGGCAAAAATAATGATAAAAAGTATGAGTAATTTATAAATATCGACCAAAAGTCGATATTTAATTATTATGCAAAATAAGATCTAATTTGATCTATCCAAGCATCGATTCTTGCCTCTGTTTGATCTTCTTGATTGTCGTTATCTAAAGCAAGACCTACAAATTTATCATTTACAACAGCATCGCTTGCCTCAAAACTATAGCCATCAGTTGAAACCTCTCCAACTAAATTAGCACCTGCATTTTTTAAATTTTCAGCCAATTTTCCCATACCACTACAAAAAGTATCAGAATAGCTTTCACTATCACCCATACCAAAAACAGCTACTGTTTTACCACTAAGGCTAAGTCCTGAAAAATCAAAACCATCCCAATCATCTTGCAAATCTCCACTTCCCCAAGTTGAAGTTCCGCAGATTAGTTTATCATAAGAATTGATTTTAGCTGCATCAATATCTGCGATATTTAATACATCACTGATTCCCAATTTTGAAGCGATCATGTTCGCTGCACCTTCTGTGTTACCCATAGCACTTCCATAAACTACTGCTACTGACATTTATTTCTCCTTATAAGTTGATTTGATATTTTATACGGAACTAATTTTACCATAGTTTTGTTTAAATCATACAAAAAATGTTTTATTTCAATAAAATGTTTAAAATTTTCATTGTGAGGGCAAACAATGTATAATTTTTCAAAATTATTGTTTTCGATAAAAGTTAATATTTTTTGCATTTCATTTTCAATTTCTAAATTACAAATATCGATTTTCTTACAAAGTGCCCAAATAGCAAATTTTTTATTTATCACAATAAGATTTCCTTGCTGATCAATTATTTTATCTGGATTTTGCCTAGAAATTTTATCATACACATAATCACCAAATAAGCTTTGTGTATCGAAATATAATCCATTATGATAAAATTTTAAAATTTGACTTAAATTGCATTTTTTTAAATTTCTTGTTTGGAAAATCAATCTTCTTTCTTGAAATTCATTATATTTAAAAATAGTTTTAATTTTTCCAAATTTTACTTTGGAAATATCTTTTATAAAATTATTAAAGGCTTCTTGAATGCTTTTAGCTTGTTTTCCATAAATAAGAGGAATTTTCATCTCATCTTCTACGCAAGAATTATATTGAATTAAAAAAGTCATTATAAGATCTTTTTTATCTAAGGAACGATAAATTTCAGGAATTATTTCTCTATTTTTTTCAAAACCAAACAACATTAAAATCCTTTAAAATCGCATATTTCTTTATTTAAATTAAAAATTTTACAATACTCGCAATACACACAATTAACACTTCTTTTAGCACAAACTAATGGAATTTTTCTTTTTTTGGCTTCATTTTTAATTTTTCTCATAGTATTGTGATTTAAAAAACTTGTCAGCATAACTATACACTCTGTATCACAAGGAATAGGTTTGCGATTAACTCTATTTTCATTGCGCGCGTCCCAATGTTCAATTTTCTTAGCGCCCAAATCATGCAAAACAGCCTTTATAGGAGTAATTTCATCCGCACCGATAACTAAAACCGACATATATCCTCCTTATATATTTTGATAATTATTATTATAATATGACTTAACTAAATTTATTTTGAAATTTATTATCAAAATAAATTTTATTTCAAAATTTGTCAATTAATTAAGTTATTTTTAATTTTTATTAGAATATAATTTATTAATTAATAAAAATTATTATTTAGGAGAAATTAAAAAATGAAAAGAATGACAAATGATTTTGGAAATATTATCGCTGATAATCAAAATTCTTTAAGTGCTGGTGCAAAAGGGCCTTTGCTTTTGCAAGATTATTTATTGCTTGAAAAACTTGCTCATCAAAATAGAGAAAGAATTCCTGAACGTACAGTGCATGCTAAAGGTAGTGCAGCTTATGGAGAAATGAAAATCACTGCTGATTTATCTGCTTATACTAAAGCTAAAGTCTTTCAAAAAGGCGAAGTTACTCCACTCTTTTTACGCTTCTCAACAGTTGCAGGAGAATTAGGTGCTGCTGATGCTGAACGCGATGTTCGTGGCTTTGCTGTTAAATTTTATACCAAAGAAGGCAATTGGGATCTAGTAGGCAACAATACTCCAACTTTTTTTATCCGCGATGCGTATAAATTTCCTGATTTTATTCACACTCAAAAAAGAGATCCTCGCAGTAATTTAAGAAGTAACAATGCTGCTTGGGATTTTTGGACTTTATGTCCTGAAAGCTTACATCAAGTTACGATACTTATGAGTGATAGAGGAATTCCTGCAACTTATCGTCATATGCATGGTTTTGGAAGTCATACTTATAGTTTTATTAATAATAAAAATGAAAGATTTTGGGTTAAATTTCACTTTAAAACCTTACAAGGAATCAAAAATCTTAACAATAAAGAAGCCCAAGAATTGATCGCCAAAGATAGAGAAAGTCATCAAAGAGATCTTTATAATGCTATTGAAAAAGGTGATTTTCCAAAATGGAAAGTCCAACTTCAAATTTTAGCCGAAAAAGATACAGATAAACTTGGGTTCAATCCTTTTGATTTAACAAAAATTTGGCCACATAGTATTGTTCCTTTAATGGATGTTGGAGAATTGATTTTAAATAAGAACCCACAAAATTATTTCAATGAAGTTGAACAAGCTGCTTTTAGTCCTAGCAATATAGTTCCTGGAATAGGTTTTAGTCCTGATAAAATGCTCCAAGCTAGAATATTTAGTTATCCTGATGCACAAAGATATAGAATAGGTACAAATTATCATCTTTTACCAGTTAATCGTCCAAGAAATGAAATAAACACTTACAATGTAGCTGGAGCAATGAATAGTGATAGCTATAAAAATAAAGAAGCTTATTATGAGCCAAACAGTTATGATGATAGTCCAAAAGAAGATAGAAGTTATCTTGAGCCTGATTTATTTTTAGAGGGATCAGCACAAAGACATGTTCCACTTGATGAAGACTTTTACACCCAACCAAGAGCTTTATTTAATCTCATGAATGAAAACCAAAAAGAGCAACTTTTTGAAAATATTGCTAATTCCATGGAAGATGTCAATGAAAAAATTATAGATAGAGCTTTAAAGCATTTTGAAAAAATTTCACCTGATTATGCTAATGGGGTTAAAAAAGCTTTAAAAAAATAATTTTTACTTACCGCCTTGGGCGGTAAAATAAAGATTATTAATTTTAAGGAAAAAAGATGACAACTCTTAGTATAGAAGAAGAAAAAAGATTTGAACAATTATGCAATATGGCTTTTAATTTTGCTAGAAATAATGATTATAAAAATCTTAAAATCATGATAGAGACAGGATTAAATGTCAATCTAAAAACCCATAAAGGCGATACTTTGCTCATGTTGGCTGCTTATAATAACTCTTATGAAAGCGCAAAAATGCTTTTAGAAAAAGGTGCAAAGGTTGATGAAAAAAATGATCGCGGACAAACCCCACTTGCTGGAGTTTGTTTTAAAGGATATTTATCTATGTGTAAGCTTTTGGTAGAACATGGTGCAAATATTGATGAAAATAATGGATTAGGCATGACTCCTTACACCTTTGCTTTAATGTTTGGACGCAAAGAAATTGCAGCCTTTTTGTTAAAAAATTCTAAAAAAAGTTTCTTAAAGAAAATTTCTTTTACCATATTGAATTTCATAAAAAGAAAATGATTATTTTTTAAACTTTTTTAAATACCTATAAACGCTAGGTTCTGAAATTTTTAAAAATTTTGCAACAATAGAAACAGCGCCTTTGATATTAAAAATACCTTTTTCATAAAGGGTTTTTGCGATTTCTTCTTTTTGAGTAATGCTAAGTTGATAATTTGAATTTAAATAATTCATATCAATATTTTGGGCTAAAATTTCTTCTATAGATCGACTCAGTGTTTCTACATTGGCCAAATCATTAATTTCTAAATTACTACTTTCATCTTGGCTTAGAAACTCACCCATATCGTCTAATTTTTCTATATTTATGATTTTACAAATTACATCTCTTATAACGCTTGTATCATGATTTATACATAAAATTCCTACAAGTTTATTAGCATTTTTTATAAAAAAAGTTGAACCTCTTACAAGTTTATTTTTTCCGATTAAAGCTTTATAATCATACAAAAAATCTTTGTTTAAATAAACTTTTTTTTGTATAAGTTCACTCGCAAAAGTACTTAAAGGAGATTCTAGCGTTCTACCACTAATATGATTATTTTCAATAGCAGCAATATAAGCACCTTTTTTATCTATAACATGAAAAACAACTTCATATTGTTTACCTAAAACTTGCCCTAAAAATTTTGTTAATTTGATAAATTGTTCCTTTTGCTTTTCATCCATAGACTTTCCTTTAAAAAATAAATAATATTTTATTATCATGATAATAAAATATTGACAAATTATTTTTAAAATGATAATATTCTATTATAACAATAATAATTTAACACTCAAGGAGAAAAAATGTCAAATTATCCAAAAGCTATTGGACCTTATTCAGCTTATAGAGAGGCTAATGGGTTGTTATTTATTTCGGGACAACTTCCTATCAATCCTAATTCTGGAGAAATAGAAAGTGAAGATATAAAAGAACAAACCAAGCAATCATTAAAAAATATTGGAGCCATTTTAGAAGAAAATGGAATTTCTTACGATAGAGTATTAAAAACAACTTGCTTTTTAGCTAACATTTCAGATTTTGCTGCTTTTAATGAAGTTTATTCTGAATTTTTTCAAGCTCCCTATCCCGCAAGAAGCGCATTCGCGGTTAAAGATTTACCAAAAGGAGCAAAAGTGGAAATAGAGGTTATCGCCTCAAAAGGATAAATATGCTAGGTCTTGGTTTTTCACTTTTAAGTATTTTTTTACTTATTTTCATGCTTTATAAAAAAGTCAATGCCCATATGGCATTGCTTTTAAGTGGATTTTTTTTACTTGGCATAACAACAATTGTTTCATTTTTAATCTATACTTTTCCAGAATCAAATATTCAAATAAATTATCCTCAAATCTATACTTATTTACAAAGTATAGATTTTTATAAATTGGGACATCCCATCCTTGAAAAAGGATCTTTAAATTTAGGTTTTTTTAATATTTTTGAAGTTTTTAATCAAACTTTATCAAGCACTTTAGCAGGTCTTGGCTTAACTTTAATGTGTATAGCAGGTTTTTCTGTTTATATGGATCATGTTGGTGCTTCTTATGCTCTTTTTAAAGTTTTTGAAAAACCTTTAAAAATGGTAAAATCACCCTATATTTTGCTTATACTTGCATATTTTATTTCTCAATTTTTAGTTCTTTTTATACCTTCTCATGCTGGTTTAGCGCTTTTATTAATGGTGACTATGTATCCAATATTAGTTAGAACAGGGGTATCTAAACTTTCTGCTTTAAGTGTAATTGCAATTTGTCAATATATCGATCATGGGCCTGGAAGCGGCAATGTCATCATGGCTTCAAATGTGGCTAAGATTGATCCTGCATTTTATTTCGTTCACTATCAACTTCCCACAACTTTACCTATCATTATAGCTGTAGGAATTTCTATTTATCTTTGCAATTATTTTTTTGATAAAAAAGAACATTTTGTTTACAATTCTAAAAAAGTTGAAGAAGAACTTAATGAAAATAAAGCAAAAGAAGTCAAAAAACCACCTAGAATATACGCTCTTTTACCTATTATACCTTTAATTTTAATCCTAGGTTTTAGTTCTGTCATTGATAGCATTTTAGCCTTATTTCAAATTCATTATCAATCAAACATTAAAATCAATGTTCCTGTTGCTATGATGATTTCAACTTTTATAGCTATTATTTTTGAGATGATACGCTATAAAAGCGTTATTGAAACTTTAAATTCAATCATGATTTTCTTTAAAGGCATGGGGCATTTATTTGTAATCACAGTTTCGCTGATTGTTTGCGGTCAAATATTTGCCAATGGACTTTTATCAGTTGGTTTTGTAGATACCTTGATAGAAATTTTAAAAAATGCAGGTTTTGGAGTACTAGCTATCATTATAGCCGTTTCTATACTTCTCGCTTTTTGTGCTTTTTTAATGGGATCTGGAAATGCAGCATTTTTTAGCTTTGCTCCGCTTATCCCAAATATAGCAAAGCATTTTGGAGTTGAAACTATTTCCATGATAGCACCTATTCAAATCATGACAGGTTTTGGAAGATGTGTTAGCCCTATTGCTCCTGCAATTTTAGCTATATCTGCTATGACAAAAGTTAGCCCCTTTGCAGTGGTAAAAAGAACAGCTATTCCTATGTTAGTAGCAAGTATTGTAAATATCATAATGACTTATATTTATCTTTAAAAAGGAGAAAAATGAAACCAAAAACTAAGTTAATCCATCAAGGAAGAGGCGATCAAAGTGCCGAAGCAAGATCAGTAAATCCGACTCTAATGCGTGCATCAACTATACTTTTTAAAGATCATGCAACTTGGCAAAAATATAAAGAATTAAGAAAAACTGAAAGAGTTTTAAGCTATGGGGCAAGAGGTACAGCTACTAATTTTGAACTTGAAAAACTCATTTGTGAATTAGAAGGTGGTTATAGAGCTCAGCTTTTCCCTACTGGACTTGCAGCCTTAGCTATGGTACTTTTAAATTATGCGAGTAAAAACGCACATTTTTTAATCACAGATGCAATTTATGGACCTGTTAGAACCATTTGTGACAAATTTTTAGAAAAAATGGGCGTTGAAGTTGATTTTATAAAGGCTGATGCGAGCGATGTAGAAGAAAAAATCAAAGCTAACACTAAGCTGATTTTATGTGAAAGTCCAGGATCTATACTTTATGAAATCATTAATTTGCCAAAGCTTTGCAAAATCGCGCATTCTCATAATATTCCAGTTGCCATTGATAATACTTATTCAAGTGGATATTTTTTAAATCCTTTAGAGCTTGGAGTTGATATTTCTGTTATCGCAGCAACAAAATATCTAAGTGGACATTCAGATGTTACCATGGGTATAGTAGTCTGTAATCAAAAAGAATGGAAAAATTTCAACGAACTTCCAGAAGCCTTTGGTTTTACCACAAGTCCTGATGATGTGTATTTAGTACTTAGAGGAATGAGAACTTTAGATGTGAGAATGAAAGCTCATGAAAAAAGTGCTGATGAAATAGTTGAATTTCTAAAAACCAGAAAAGAAATTAAAACTATTTTTTACCCAAAACTCAAATCTCATCCAAATCATGAAATTTTTATGCGCGATCATAAAGGAAGTAATGGAATGATCACTATAGAATTTAATGATAAATACAATCAAAATGATGCCATTGCTTTTGTAGATTATTTAAAATATTTTTCTATAGGAGCAAGTTGGGGTGGATATGAAAGCTTAGCTACGGTAACAATCCCTCTTAGAACAGCAAGTGATTGGAGTCAGAGGGGTCCATTTGTGAGATTTCACATAGGGTTAGAAGATACTAAAGATCTTATAGCTGATTTAGAACAAGCTTTTGGAAAAATTAAAAAATAAAAGGATTAAAAAATGACCGGAATAAGTGTATTTGATCATAAATTATTGGCAGATTCTTGGAGCACTCAAGAAATGCGTGCTGTTTTTTGCGAAGAAAATCGCATTCAAAAATGGCTTGATGTTGAAGCAGCTTTAGCAAAAGCCCAAGCAAAGCTTGAAATTATCCCTAAAAAAGCAGCAGATGAAATTGCTAAAAAAGCACATTATAAATTTATGGATATGGAATTTATTTTTGCAGAATTTAAAAAAACAAAACATCCACTAGTTCCTACAGTAAGAGGCTTAGAAAAAGCTTGTAAAGATAATTTGGGCGAATTTGTTCATTTTGGAGTTACTACTCAAGACATCATTGATACAGGTATCGTATTACAGTTTAAAGAAGCAATGCAAATTATCAAGAAAGAGTTAAAAGCTATTGCAAAAGCCTTAGTAAAACTTGCTAAAACTCACAAAAATACTGCGATGATGGGAAGAACTTTGGCTTTACAAGCCTTGCCAATAACCTTTGGACACAAGGTTTCTATTTGGCTTAGCGAACTTGATCGTCATTTTGAAAGAATATTGGAGCTTGAAAAGAGACTTTATGTTGGAAGTATCGTAGGAGCTGTTGGAACTAAAGCGAGTTTAAGTGAAAAGGCTAATGAAGTTGAAAAGTTGACTTTAGAAAATTTAGGACTTTGTATGCCAAATATTTCTTGGCAACCTGCACGCGATCGTTTTATAGAATTAGGATATGTTTTAGGCAATATCAATGCAACTTTCAATAAAATCGCTCATCAACTTCTTATACTTTCGCACAATGAAATTGATGAAGTAGCAGAACCTTTTGGAAAAGGTCAAGTAGGATCTAGCACTATGCCCCATAAAAGAAATCCCGCAGTCAGTGAAAATGCTGTTACAGTAAGCAATGCTTTAAAGGCAAATTTAGCCATACTTAGTGATATAGAAAGACATGAACATGAAAGAGATGGGCAGGTTTGGAAAATGGAATGGAAGCTTTTACCTGAAATGTTTTTAATGCTTTCTGTGGTTTTAGCTAATATGAAATTTGCCTTAAGTGGTTTAGAAATTAAGAAAGACAAAATGCTTAAAAATTTAAATACTCTTAATGGTTTTGTTTTAGCAGAACGTGTTATGTTTGCTCTGAGTGATCACTACGGTAAGCAACATGCGCATGAAATCGTTTATGAAAACGCTATGTTAGGCATCGAAAAACAAAAAACTTTTAAAGAAGTATTACTAGCCGATAAAAGAGTTTCTAAAGTTTTAAAAGAAAAAGAAATTGATGCTTTACTTGACGCAACTACTTACGTAGGTTATGCACCAAAACTTGTGGATGAATTTTTAGCAAAAATTAAAAATAGTGCTATTTTAAAATAGGAAAGCAAATGTTTTATAGTGAAAAATTAGCTGAATTTATTATAAAATTACATTTTGATGATATACCTCAAAATGTAATTTACAGAGCTAAGGAACTTATGCTTGATAGTCTTGGAACAGCCTTAGCCGCCCATAAAGAAGAATGTGTTTTAAATGCTTTAAATGCTTTAAAAACCGAAGGAAGTACAACTGTTTGGGGACAAGAACAAAAAATAGATGCCATTAATGCAGCCATGCTTAACTCAATCGCTTCCCATGCTCTTGATTTTGATGATACACATACAGAAGCGATTTTGCATGGCAGTGCTTTTTTAACTCCGCTTTGCTTAAGCTATGGTTTTAGTGTTTGTAAAGATGCAAAACAAATTTTAAAAGCTTTTATTATTGGCTGGGAAATAGCTGCTAGAGTGGGTATTGCAAGTAAAGGAAGTTTTCATAAACGTGGTTTTCACACAAGCGCTATTGCTGGAATTTTTGGGAGTGTAAGTGCAAGTGCAGTTTTGCTAAATTTAAATAAGGAACAAATCATCAATGCCTTAGGTCTTGCTGGGAGTTTTGCAAGCGGAGTGAATGAATTTTTATCCAATGGATCTAATTCTAAAGTTTTACATTTAGCAAATGTTGTAAAAAATGGTATTTTGGTTGCAAATTTAGCTAAAAATAACATGAGTGGACCTTTGAGTATTTTTGAAGGAAGAGATAATATTTTTAAATGCTTTGGCATAGAAGAAAACTCGGATAAAACAGAACTTGATAAAGCTTTAGGTCAAATTTGGCAGATTATGCAAGTTTCTATCAAACCTTATCCAAGTTGCCATTTTACGCATGGTTTTATTGAGTGTGCTATTTCTTTAAAAAATGATGGTTTAAAAGCCAATGAAATAAAAAATATCCATTGTTTTGTTGATGAGGTTCCTATTTCTTTTGTTTGCGATCCAATTGAAAAAAAATATCAACCAAAAACTGCTTATGAAGCTAAATTTTCTTTACCTTTTTTGATGGCTTTAGGTTTTTTTGATGGCAAAATCACATTAAATTCTTATGAAAATCTAATGCGTAAAGAACTTATAAATTTTGCGCAAAAAATCACTTATGAGAAAAAACAATCTACGGGATTTCCAAAATACTTTCCAGGGCATATAAAAGTGACTTTGCAAAATGGACAAGTCATTCAAAAAGATGTTTTTATCAATAAAGGAAATTTTGATAATCCTTTGAGCTTTGAAGAATTAAAAGAAAAATTTTTAAACAACGCCAAAATGAGCCTTACAGAAGAAAAAGCTCATGATTTACTAAAACAAATTATAAATTTAGAAAATCAAAACGATTTTAAACCCTAATTAAAGGCTTTTATTTAAAAAACAAAAGCCTCTTACAGATTAACAATTTTTGGATTGTTAAATTCTAGCACATCTTTAATACTCTTTTCAAAAGCTTTTAAAACACTAAAAGCAATGCCTTCAAAATCAAGCCCACCGCAAAGATAAATTAAAGGCATACGAAAAGATTTACTTACATCAAGCTTAGGTTTTTCACCACTCAAGTTTAATTTAAAATCATAAGGACTAGCGTGCTTAAAAGCATAATTTTGCGCTGCATTTATAAAATCTTCTTTATTTTTTAAAAACTCTCCCTTAGCTAAAATAAAATTAATTTCGAGGTATTTCCAAAAATCACTTGAAATATTTGAGTTTTCGTCAAAATTTTTCTCTATAAAGGCATAGTTTGCTTCAAAACTTTTTTTATAATTTTCAACCAATAAAGCTCCTAATTTATTTTTAGCTATATTTTGCAAAATTAGCTTTATATTAGTTTCAAATTCAAAATCTATACTCGATAAAGTCTTGATTTGCTCTTCTAAAATAAATTGAGTTGAAAAATTTTTATTTTGCAATTTTGCATAAGAAAAAATATTTGCCATAGGTTTTTCATAATTGCCAAATTCATCCCAAAAATTCTTTTCACTACATGCGATACAACCATGCCCAGAAGCAACTGGCCAAGAGGTTTTAGAATTAAATTTCACTTTTGGACAATTATTGTAAGTATAAGGACCTTTGCAGCCTATTTTAAAGAGACAAGCTCCATTTTTTGCCGCTTCATCATCAAAATGTTCTGCAAAAATTCCGCTTTCAAATTTGGCTTTTCTTTCACACATATCATGCAAACATTTACCATAGGCCCATACAGGACGATTTTGCTCATCTAATTCTGGAAGAATTCCAAAAAGTGCAAAAAATGCCAAATTTGCAACGATATTTATATCACTTGGTGGACATCCTGGGATATTAACTACTTTTTGAGTTAAGACTTCAGAAATTCCACAAGTCTTGCTAGGATTTGGATATGCAGCTTGAATTCCTCCATAAGAAGAACAAGTTCCAATTGCATAAATAGCCTTAGCTTTTTTAGCTAATTTTTGTAAAATTTCATAACCACTTTCAGCGTTAGCACCTATAGTTAAGAAAAAGGTATCAATCGCAGCAACCCCACCTTCAACAGCCAAAAGAAAATCTTGATCTAAAATATCTTTTATAAGTTCTTCGGCTTTTGTTCCATTTGCAGCCATCAAAGTTTCATGGTATTCTAAAGAAAAAAAATCAAATATAAATTCATCAAAACTCGGTAATTCAGAACGCAATAAACTCTCGCTACAACCGGTACACTCACAAAGATGAAGCCAAACTATTTTCATTTTTGAAGCTATTTTAAAATATTGTTGGGCTAAAGGTAGAATTTCATTTCCTAAAGATAAATGCTTAACAATGGTTTTTACGCTTTCTTCATTGATAATCTTCTCATGTTTTGAGCTTGAATTTTCAATTTCAACTATACGATTTTGAAGTATAATTTTTAATTCTTCATTGCTAAGCTTTGTCATGTTTTATCCTTTTATATTATCCCAACAAAGAATAGTATTACCCTGTTCATCTTTTTCAACATCACCCATTCCCATGATATTGTATCCTGCATCTACATAATGAATCTCTCCACTAACCCCACGAGATAAATCACTAAGTAAATACATAGCTGAATTTCCAACATCTTCTATGCTAACATTGCGTTTTAATGGTGCATTAACTTCATTATATTTTAATATCATTCTAAAGTCCCCTATTCCACTAGCCGCTAAAGTCTTTATAGGACCTGCTGAAATAGCATTTACACGAATTCCTTTAAGACCCAAATCCCTTGCTAAGTAACGCACAGAACTTTCAAGGGCTGCTTTTGCTACACCCATAACATTATAATGCGGTACATATTTTACCCCACCAAGATAGCTTAAAGTCAAAATGGAAGAATTCTCATTTAAGATGGGTAAAACCGCACGGGTTAAGGAAAGTAAAGAATACACCGAAGTTCCCATTGCTATATCAAAAGCTTCTTTTGAAGTTTGCAAAAAATCATTTTCCAAAGCTTCTTTAGGAGCGTAAGCAACTGCATGCACAAGAAAATCAATATTTCCTAAATCTTTTTTAATTTTATCTCCAATACTAGATAAATGTTCTTCATTATTGACATCAAGTTCATAAACAAAATGGGAACCAAGTTCTTCAGCAATAGGTTCTACGCGTTTTTTCAAAGCATCATTTAAAAAAGTAAAAGCTAAATCTGCGCCTTGTTCGCGACAAGCTTTTGCTATACCATAAGCAATTGATTTATTGTTAGCAACTCCTACAATCAGACCTTTTTTGCCTTTCATTATCATCTTTTATCCTTTGATTAGTTTTATAAAATTCTCAACTTTTAAAGCAGCGGAGCCTATCAAAACTCCTCCACATTCTTTAATACTTAAAATTTCTTTTATATTGCTTTCATTCACGCTTCCACCATAAAGCAAAGGTGCTTGAGTTAAAGTGGCCAAATACTCAAGAACGTTATTAATATCTTTAATATCTGCACTCACTCCAGTTCCAATAGAATAAATAGGCTCATAAGCGATGATTAAATTTTCATATTTTAAATCGATTATATCAAGCTGGGATTTTAAAAATTCTAAGGTTTTGCCTGAATTTTTTGTTTTTAAATCCTCTCCTATGCAAAAAACTATTTTAAAACGATGCTCTTTTGCAAAATCAAATTTAGCTTTAATTATAGCCTCATCACCTAAATTTCTTCTTTCAGAATGCCCAATCAAGACGCATTTAATACCAAATTCGTCCAAATGCTCTTTTCCAAGCTCGCCTGTAAAAGCTCCATTAACACAAGGATAAAAATTTTGCGCTCCTTGTATAAAGTTAGTTTGAGACTCCAAAAAAGCAATACTAGGTGGAAAAACGATGATATCATCACATTTTGCACCCATAGTCTTATTTAAGATATCAGCATAATTTTTAAAGCTTGCCCTAGTATGATTACACTTTAAATTTGCAGCAAAAATCACTTAATTCTCCTTTACTCTTAAAACCCTAATACCTGGAAGCTCTTTACCTTCTATAAGCTCAAGAGAAGCTCCTCCGCCTGTTGAAATAAAAGTCATTTCATCTGCATCACCAGCACGTGCAACCACATCAGCCGTATCTCCTCCGCCCACAACAGAAGTAGCATGTCCTTCGCTGATATAATGGCTCATTTTTATACTGCCTTTTGAAAATTTATCAATTTCAAAAACTCCCATTGGGCCATTCCACCAAATTGTTTGTGCATCAGAAATCACTTCTTTAAAAAGCCTTACACTAGCAGGTCCAATATCTAATCCCATCCAGCCACTAGGAATTTCTTGAACGGGTGAAAATTTCATCGGTGCCTCTTGAGAGTAAGAAGGAGCTGCAACAACGTCCACAGGCAAATAAATTTTCACTCCTAAATTCTTACCCTTGATTAAAATTTTATGAGCTTCTTCTAAAAGTTCCTCTTCCAAAAGCGAATTTCCCACATCATAACCCAAAGCTTTTAAAAAAGTAAAGGCCATACCTCCACCGATAATCAGCTTATCAACTTTAGGTAATAAATTTGTTAAAGCTTGCAATTTTCCACTCACTTTAGAACCCCCTACGACTGCAACAAAAGGACGTACTGGACGTTTGATTAAATTAATCGCAAAATCAATTTCTTTTTGGAGTAAAAATCCTGCTCCTTTGTGATTTTCATCAAAAAATTCAGTTATAGCTTCAACACTTGCATGCGCTCTATGACAAACCCCAAAAGCATCATTAATATAAATTTGAGCCATAGAAGCAAGCTCTTTAGCTAAATTTTTGTCATTTTTAGTTTCACCCTTTTCAAAACGTAAATTTTCAAGCATTAAAATTTGGCCTGTTTGCAAGGCGGAAACTTTGTTTTTCGCATCATCTCCGATAACATCTTTAGCCATTATAATTTCTTTATCTAGAAGTCTTGATAATCGTTTGGCAATTGGCTCTAAAGAATATTTAGAATTGAGTTCTTTTGGGCGACCTAAATGTGAAGCCAAAATAATACTACAACCACAATCTAAACAATATCTAATAGTAGGAATAGCTGAACGGATACGTCTATCATCTGTAATATTTAAAAAATCATCTTGAGGAACATTAAAATCACATCTTATAAAAACTTTTTTATGATCTAAATCAAGATCTTTAATTGAAATAATACCATTCATTTTAATTCCTATTTGCAATATAAACGGCCATATCGACTAAACGACTTGAATAACCCCATTCATTATCGTACCAAGCGATCACTTTTATCAAATCATCTGCTATAACTTGAGTTAAATCGCTAGCTACAATCGCACCATAAGAACAAGTGATAAAATCACTTGAAACACGCTCTTCATCATCCACCATCAAAAGGCCTTTTAAATTTGAAACCGAAGCCT
The DNA here is from genome assembly GCF_020135975.1 of Campylobacter sp. W0014. Taxonomy (NCBI): domain Bacteria; kingdom Pseudomonadati; phylum Campylobacterota; class Epsilonproteobacteria; order Campylobacterales; family Campylobacteraceae; genus Campylobacter; species Campylobacter sp. W0014. The sequence goes on from NZ_JACHTR010000007.1 coordinate 54,818, forward strand.
TTCTAAAAGCATCATTGATTTCTTCTTTTTTAACTTTATGATCAAGTAAAACAGTTAAATCAACGCTTGATACATCAACAACTGGAACACGCATACTTTGCCCATGAAGCTTTCCGTCAAGCTCTGGCATAACAAGTTTCATGGCCTTAGCAGCACCTGTAGAAGTTGGAATAATATTTTGTGCTGCAGCACGTGAGCGACGCTTATCTCTGGCTTTAGCATCAATAATACTTTGTCCATTAGTATAAGCATGTATAGTTGTCATAAGGCCTTTTTTTATCCCAAAATTATCTTGCAAAACTCTACAAACTGGCCCTAAGCAATTTGTGGTGCAGCTTGCATTGGAAATAATTTTTTCACCACGATAAAGATCAGAATTAACGCCTAAAACATAAGTGGGCGTATTATCTTTTGCAGGAGCACTCATTATAACTTTTTCTATACCCATGTTTAAAAATTCTTGACATTTTTCTGTTGTTAAATGCGCTCCTGTGCATTCTAAGACGATTTGAGCTCCATATTTTGCAAAATCAAGATCTTTAACACTGCGACTTTTAAAAACCTTGATTTTTTTATTATTAATTATTAAATCATCACCTTCGCTTTCTACACTTCCTTTGAATTCTCCATGGACCGTATCGTATTTAAAAAGATATTTTGCAAGCTCTATATCGGTAGTATCATTAATCGCTACAAGCTCTATATCATTCCTTTGTAAAATTATCCTTGCAACGCATCTTCCTATGCGTCCAAAACCATTAATAGCAACTTTTACGGCCATTTTATTTTCCTTATACAAATTTTTTATGCTAATATTCTACTAAAAAAAGGTTAAAAAATAGATGAAAATCGCACTTTTTGGAGGCAGCTTTGATCCACCACATAAAGGGCATAATGCTGTCATAGAAGAAGCTTTAAAAACCATTGATATTGATCAATTAATTATCATGCCAACCTTTATCAATCCATTTAAAAAAGAATTTTTTGCTGATGAAGAAAAAAGATTAGAATGGGTGATTAAACTTTGGGGAAATTTAGACAAAGTAAAAATTTGTGACTTTGAAATCAAGCAAAAACGTCCGGTTCCAAGTATAGAAAGCGTAGAATACCTTTATAAGATTTATCGGCCAAGTAAATTTTATTTTTTAATTGGAGCAGATCATTTAGAAAAACTCTATCTTTGGCATCAATTTGAAAAATTGGCTTCTTTGGTTGAATTTGTCATCGCTAAACGAGATAATATAGAAATTCCAGAGCAATTTAAAGATTTAAAAACCGATATTAAAATAGCCTCTTCGTTTATAAGAAACACCTTAAATACTGATGAAGTGTGTGGAAAAATTAAAGATGAAGTACGAAATTATTATAAAAAATTTCAAAAAAATTGATACAATTTCAAAAAAATTAAAGGAAAAAAATGCAAGAAAGAATTGATTTAATTGTTAAAATTTTAGATGAAAAAAAAGCAGAAGATATAAAAACTTTTGATATGAGCAAAGAAGAATATTTTGTAAAATACGTTATTATAGCTGCAACCTTGGGAGAAAAACACGCTTTATCTTTAATTGATGAGTTAAAAACCAAACTCAAAAGCAAGGGTGAAGAATTTTTAAATATAGACAGCAGTGAAGAATGGAGCGTGATTGATTTAGGTGATATTTTAATCCATCTTTTAACACCTGAACATAGAGGAATTTATAATATAGAAGAATTGTTAGAAAGTTTGAAAAAAAAATAAAACTAATTAAAACAAACATTCTCTATGATTTTAAACCATAGAGAATAAATTTTTAAATCAAAGATGATCAATATACTCTTCAATTTCTTTTTTAATTTTATGTTTTTGCTCTTTTAAAGCTTTTTTCTTGGCTTTGTATTCAACCTTACTCATGTAGTCCTTTTTTTCATCTAAAGCATGAAGTTCTTTTTCTATTTTTTCTACCTCTTGCTCTTTTAGCTTTTTAGCCTCTAGCTTTTTATCGTAAAAAAGAGGATCTTTACTGCAATCATTTTTAACTTCTTTTAAAGCAAGTTCTAAGCTTAATTTTCTTGCATTATCATTATGAATTTTTGCAAATTCTATTTCTTTATTGATGCGTTCTATTTTTTTATCGCATTCATTTGCAAATGCCATAGTACATAATGCAGCCATTAAAATCCATATTTTTTTCATCAATCACTCCTTAAAATAAAATCTCAAATACTACTTGATTAACTCTTAAGTTTGGCTTTTATTTGATTAAATAAATTCATTACTTTATCTTGAAGTTCATTTGCTTGCTCTAGCGAATTTGCCTCAAAACGAGTGATAAGATATGCGCTTGTATTAGACGCTCTAAGCAAGGCCCAACCATAACCAAAATCAATTCTAGCTCCATCAATTTCACAAAGGCTTTTTACTCCCTCTAAAGCACCTTTTTCAACTGCTTTTTGAAATTCACTAACGATTTGAAATTTTTCTTCTTCGTTTACTGGAATTTTAATTTCTGGCGTGGTGTATAATTTAGGCAATTCTTTAATCATGCCCTCTAAATCAAAACCTTTATAAACAAGTTCTAAGGCTCTTAAAAAAGCGTAAATTCCATCATCATATCCAAAATATCTATGCTTGAAAAATATATGTCCACTTACTTCCGCAGCCAAATCAATATCTTTTTCTTTCATCATTTTTTTAATATTTGAATGTCCAGTTTTTCCCATAAAAATAGTTCCGAATTTAGCAACCTCATCAAAAAGATTTTTGCTGCATTTTACCTCTCCTAAAATTCTAGGATTTGGGATGTTTTTAGCAAACAAATAACAAAGCTCATCTCCGCAAAAAATATGCGTTTTACTTAAAGCCACCATTCTATCAGCATCGCCATCAAATGCAAAAGCGAGTCCATAATCTTCATTTTGACTTAAGAAATTTTTCACAGCTTCCAAATTTCGTTCTTCTGTTGGATCAGGATTGTGATTTGGAAATTGTCCATCGGGGTTGGCAAACATAAGATGGGTTTTTAAATTTAAAGCTTTTATGAGCGGTTCTATCACAACTCCGGCTGCTCCATTACTACAATCAATAGCAAATTTATAGTGAAAATCTTTTAAAAAGCCAAATTGCTTAGTCATAAATTCCACATAAAGACTTAAAATATCATATGGCTGTGCATCAAAATTATCTTCTATTTCATCATCTAAATGCTTATAAACTTCTTTAGAAAATTCTTTTAATTCAGTTCCAAAAAAACTTTCCTTACCTATGGTGATTTTAAAGCCATTGTATTCTTTTGGATTGTGTGAAGCTGTGATCATAATATTTGCATCAAATTTCAACCCCTCATAAAGACTAAAATACCCAAGTGGAGTTGGAACAAGCCCTATATTATAAACTTTAATACCGGCTTTATTTAACCCGCTAACCAAATATCCAAAAAGTTCTTTAGCACTATACCTTGCATCATAACCCACGCTTACATTTTTACAAGATCTCTTAAGCATAGTCCGACCCAAACAATAACCTATCGCCTTAACGCTTTTTTCGTGAAGTTCCTTTCCATAAAGTCCACGTATATCGTATTCTCTAAAAATCACATCAAGCATATGTAAATCCTTAAAATAAGTAAAAAATTTTTCAATATAATAAATTTTAACTACTAAGATAAAGAAAATTTTGATACAATTTTACATTAATTTCACTAAATAAGGAAATTTTTATGGATGAAGAATTAGAAAACGAAGAAGGTAAAAAGAAAAAAGGCGGAATGCTTGTTATTATCATAGTTGTTTTACTTTTTGTATTACTTTTAAGTATTATGGGTGTTATAGCTTGGCTTATTTCAAGTAGCTCTAGTGATGAAATAAAGATCAAAGAGGCGCCTAAAGAAGAAGTTAAAACAAATAAAACAAAAAATTCAGTTCCAACTCAACGCGGTAGTGATTATGCTAATATAGGTCCTATGTACCCTCTTGATCCTTTCACACTAAATCTTTTAAGTGATAGTGGCTCAAGATATGTAAAATGCACGATAGAACTAGAACAAAATAGCGAACTTTTAAAACCTGAACTTGATAAAAAAGTGCCGGTTATTCGTGATATCATCATTAGAACTTTGACTTCAAAAACTTTTGAAGAAATCAGCACTCAAAAAGGAAAAGAACGTTTAAAAGATGAATTGGTAGGTAAAATCAATGAAATTTTAACCGATGGTTTTATTAAAAACGTTTATTTTACAGATTTTGTTGTGTCTTAATGCGTGTAGGTTGCGATATCGTTGCTATTAACAGAATAGAAAAAATTTATCAAAGGCATGAAAAAAATTTTTTAGATAAATTTTTAAGCCCTAAGGAACAATTGTTAATCAAAAATCCTGCGAATTTAGCAGGATTTTGGGCAGCAAAAGAAGCCGCTAGCAAAGCTTTAGGTACTGGAATTTGCGATCTTTGTGGATTTTTAGATATAGAAATTGACAAGGATGAAAGGAATGCTCCTAAACTTCAATATTCTAAAAAAATCATAGATCATTTTTGTGTCAAACAGACATCTCTTAGTATTTCACACGATGGCGGTTTTGCAATTGCCATCGTTGTCCTAATTTAATTTCCTATAGTTTGTTTATCTAAATTCTTTGAAAGTATGAAATCAACAACTGGTTGCTCTCTTTTATTGGCTCTTTTGCAATGATCTTTTTGAAAAAAATCCGTAACTTTAATAACTAGTCTAGCCCATTTTTTACGGTTTCTTTCTCTCCACGCATGCGAAGACACACTCTCCCAAGCATAACCATTAAACAAACTTGCATTAACAAAATGATCAAGTGCTCTTACACCTTGTCTAGCCCGTGCAGTATTGAAAAAAATTCCCACAATTACAATGAAAATATAACCTAAAACCGCTAAAGGAACAATAGCACAAAGCAATAAAGTTCCTGCTAGCTTCTCTCTTAAACTCCCTTTAAATTTATGCTTAAAATGAAAAAAAATCGCTCGATTTTTACTTTTCACCCTTAACATTCCTTTTGCTAAATTTAATTCTCATCCCATTTGCTGATCTAATGGTCAAGCGTCCTACTACATCCGGAGTAAAACCTTCTTCGAGTTCTAGTTTGTAAGTTTTTAAAATATTAGCTAAAATCAAAATAGCCTCTTGCATTGCAAAACCTTGCCCTATGCAAATTCTCTCTCCCATACCAAAAGGCAAATAAGCATCTTTTTTATATTCTTCATCAAAACGTGAAGGATCAAAATCGTTAGGATTTTGCCAAAAACTTTCATGGCGATGTATAAGCCATGGCGCTATCACAACTCCTGAACCTTTTTTAATGGTTTTATCTCTTACAATGGTGTCTTTATTGGCCTCTCTTGCAAAAAATCCCACAGGAGGGTAAAGCCTTAATGATTCTTTAAAAATATTAGTCAAATATTTAAATTGTTTCAAATGCGAAATCTCAATAGTATCACCTTTTAAAATTTCAATAATTTCTTCATAGGCTTTTTGCTGTTCCTCGGGATAAAGGCTGAGCAAATATAGTGTCCAAGTTAAAGAACTAGCCGTAGTTTCATGACCTGCTAAAAAAAGCATAGCCACTTGATCTAAAATTTCTTCAAATGAAAAACGCTGATTAGTTTCTGAATCAACTACCAAAAGTAAAGAACTTAAAATATCTTCAAATTTCCCTAACTCTCCTGAGCTAATAGCCTCATATCGAGGTTTTATAATATCACTTAAAACCTGTCTTATGGTATCTCCTGCTTTTGCTCGTTTGCGATCCCCTAAAATATAAGAAAGCCATTTTGGAAAATAAAACATGCGACGCATAGCCGTATGCACACTTTGCTCTTGAAAAATCACAAAAGCATCAAGAATTTTTTTACCTTTTTGTGCATCAAGTTTAGAAGACATAATAGTGCGAAAAATAACATCAGCTGTAACAAAAGTCATAGCCTCATCCACTTCAATCACGGAATTATCCGGATATTTACCAAAACGATCCATCATATCCGCTGCAGCTTCACTCATGAGATTAAAAACTTTATTGATACGTGTCATTTCAAAACTAGGTCTTAAAAGCTCACGTTGTTTTTTCCAAACCTCTCCGTTGGTTGTAAAAATACTTTCTCCCAAAAGCGGACTTAAAAGCTCATGTAAAAAGGCACTTTTTGGAAATTCCTTAACTTCATCAACCATCATTCTTTTTACTTCTTTAGTATCATTGATCACATAAAGATCGAAATTGGGCATTTTAACATAGCCTGTTTGCATTTTATAACTACGCTCATAAAGCCCGTCAAGCCAAGATCTACGTTTGAGTAAAAAAGTCAAAAAAGTCGAAGCCTTATTTTTATAAGGTTTTGGGTAAAAAGGACACCTGCTCATATTTTTATTTCCTTTTCTAAAAATTCAGATGATAAAATAAAATTAAAAAAATCGTAACTGCCCTTAATGCTTGGACTATAAAGATATAAAAAATGCGCTTTGTTTTTATCTTTTTTGATTTTTTTGTATTCATTTTTTTCATACAAAGTATGAAATTTAGCGCTTAAAAAATGCGGAGTAAATTTCGCATTGACACCACTTGTATGAAAAAAATCAACTTGAGGAAAGCACGCCCCATCAATAACCGAAGTGTAATCATACCATTTTAAATCAAATTGAGAAACAAATTCCAATTTTTTTCTAAAATCATTGGACTTTTTTTGATAACTCACCAAAGGAATACACTCACCCAAAGTGATAATTTTTAATTTGTTTAATATCTTTTGTTCTAAATTTTGCTTTAAAATAAAATCCAAAACCTCGATACAAACTATCGTTCCAACACTATGAGCTATTAAAATTAATTCATAATTTTCATTATTTTCATTCTGCTTTAAATTTTGTAAGATTGTATCGGAAAATATTTTGATTCTCTCTTCCATTGAACCTTGTTTTTTACGGTGCCAATTTGCGCAAAAAGCACAAATTCTAGCTATCCAAAATACCGCTAATTTTCTACCAAGTTTAAACAAGAAGCGAAAAATTAAAAAAGAAAATAAAATTCCTAAAATAATGGAAAAAGAAAAATGTATATAATTTTTTGTGAGAAAAAAAGCTGAAAAACCAGCAAATAAAGAAAAAAATAAAGAAAAAAGCACATAAAAAAAAGGATAATATCCAGTGATTAATTGATAAATTGATTCTTTACCAAATTTGATAAAAAGGCCTGTGATCGTATAAATTCTAAAAAAACTATAACAATCTTTTAAAGCATCTAAATAGCCTTCTGACCAATTTTTTTTTACTATATCATTCCAAGTTAAAAAATGATATTTAAGCTTTACATTTTGAGTATCGACTTGAAAAAAAGGAAAATTTTTATGACGATCAACTTTGCTTATACTGGCTTGAATATCAAATTGATCGGAATATTTTTTTAAATTTTTTTTAAACAAATCATAATAATATCTATAACTTTTAGGATCATATCCTGCTATATAAAATACTTCTCTATCCATAAAAAATCAATTTCTTAAACTATTTTTTCAAAATTATAACAATTTTTTTAAAATTTGTTAATTAAAATTTTTACTTTTATGTTTTAAAAATGAATTTTTATAAAAATTAGCATTAAACTGATTGCTTCTTAAAAGATAATTTTTAAAATGGCAAACTAAAACTGGATTTGGTCTATAAGCGTGAGCTTCTCTCCAAAAAAAATGAAGTTTTTTTGGATAGGTTAAATCCTCAAAATCATAAAAAGCCTTGCCGCAAACCTTGGTAGGACAACCTTCTAAAATGGCACTTAAGCCAACAGTAGAATTTATAGTAATACACCCTAAAGCATTTTTTAAGAGCCTTGGCAAGTGAGAATCATGGACATACAAAATTCGTCCTTCAACATGATATTTCTCACTAAGTTCTTGAATCAATTTAGAATAATTTTTATACCCTCTATCCATAGGATGATGTTTAAAAACTAGATAGGATTTAGCCCTAGCATGATTGGCGAAAGAAAGTATGGTTTCTTCTATAAATTCCTCTATGCTTTTTTTATAGTGATATTTAACTTGTGTATCATTATAAACTTGCAAAATAGCTAAAAAATATTTCTTTTTAAGATCATAAATCTTATTGTTTAGTTTTTTTTCTGTAAATTTATAAAAATATTTTCTATATAAAGATCTAAACCAAAATAAAAACTCAAAAGGATATAAGGTACGATGATGAAGGGTATTGTTAAAAAATGGAGCTAAAAGAAAAGAAAATAACCAATATAAAAAAGCATAAAAGGCCATATATTTAAATCCACCAGGAATTTCTTTTATAGATTTTTTTTTGCATACTTTTTGATTGAGATAAAAATTTTTATTGCGAGGCAATAAAGAATTTGCATTAACGCCATTTTTTTCAAAAGTAATGCAATAAGGCCTTAAATATCCTTCTTCAAAAATCCAAACATCGATGTTTAATTTTTTAGCAACCTCTATAGCCTTTTTATGGATTAACCGGCAATCATTATACATCAAAATAGCTTGAGTCTTGTGTTGCTTAAAAAGTTTTTCATAAAATTGTGTTAAATTTTCTTCCTTATCCTTGTAAATTTTTGCTTTAGGATAAAATAAAAAATCCCCACCATTAAAATTAATCTTTAAAATTTGAGCATTGTATTTTTTTAGTTTTTTTGCCAAACGATAAAAAAAATTACCCACTGGCCCTTGTAAAAGAATGACATTTTTTCCGCTAAATTCTTTTTTTACTTTTTTATCAAATTCCATTTTAATGCTACAAATTCGTAAATTCTTCTTATTTTTCTTAATATAAAAATTCTAAAATCAATGATTATTTTTTGACAAGGTTTGGAAAAATAATCATTTTGCATTTTTAACATTATATCTAAACAAAGTTCAATTTCACATAAGTTTTTTGTTTTTGGATGAATATATCTTGGATACTGTACTAAAACACCAGCAACAAGCTCTTCTAAAATCAATTTTCTCGTTCTTCTTGAACATTTTTGTTTATCTTGCGTTAAACCCCAACCCGCATAAAAAGGCATACCATAAGTAAAAACTTTTTTAGAGCGTAAAAGCGCATCAAATCCTGAAGTAGAAGTGATCGTATGCACTTCATGACAAATTTTTATCGCGCTATCAATGCTGCAATTTTTTATAATCTCATTGCAATATTTTAAAATGGTTTTTTCATCCTTTAAACCTTTGCGATTTCCACTTAAAACATCAGGATGAGGCTTAAAAACAATATAAGCATCTTGATTTTTCAATCTTACTTCTTTAATCAAATCCAAAGTCGATAGTCCAAAACCACCTAAAATCATTGAAGCATCATCCTCAACTTGCGCAGGAATGAGGATAATTTTTTGTCCTTTTTTGGCATTAATCTTAATATCTTGATGTTTGATGCCATTGTATTTTGAAAATTTATTCTCTTTTAAAATGTGGATAATATTTTTTGCCCTTGATAAAATTTGCTCATCAAAAACATCATTTTGCAAGATATTTTCTAAACGACTCTCTTGATTTGGATCAATATAAAGTCCTTTATCATCAACAATTAAAGAATAAGGACGAGTAAGATCAGAACCCAAAGAAATCGAACGGATGAAACCATCTTCTACTAAAGAAATTTTTGGAATAAAGCTGGTTAAATTTTCATCTTGTGCTTTTTTTATAAGAGTATTTCTTAACTCATTAAAATTGACTCTCTTGCCCCAAATGAAAAATTTATCACTTTTTTTTAATTTTATATCTTTTAAACAATCCAACAAATCCAAAAATATAATTTCATTGTTTTTAGCAACAAAAAAAGGTTTTATAAATTTTCTTTTCCATTTTGAAAAACCGAAGAAAAAAAGTCTATTGGAATTTTCTTGTTCTATGCTTTTATATTTTGCTAAGGTTTTAATCGTATCAAAAATATCACTTTTTTGATTTAAATAAGGATTAAAATACTGACTATAAAGCATATAAGCGATATAAAACACTTCTTCAAGACTTCTTTTTTTAACTCTTCTTAAGCATTTTTGCTTATCTTGTGTCAAACCCCAACCCGCATAAAAAGGCATACCATAACAAACACACTCACTACCCATAATCAAAGCTTCAAAGCCCATCCCAGAGGTTTTAGTATAAACTTTATTAAAATGTTTTAATAAAACCATAGGATTAAAATTCTCACTTATAATCTTACATTCTTTAGGCAAGGAATGTATATCAAAATCGCTTTGTTTTTTTCCGCTTAATACATCAGGATGAATTTTAATATAAATTTGAGAGTTTGGATTTTCTTTTATAGCATCTTTTATTATTTCATTGGTATTAAAATTTTGCGCTAAGCCGTATTTTAAAGATGCATCATTTGCGGTTTGAGTAATGATTAAAACGCGATTTTCATCTTTTGAAAAATAATCATTTTGGATATCTAAATTGTTATTGTATTTACTAATTTTATATTTTTTTATAAGTTCTATAGCTTTTTTAGCCTTATCTAATTCTTCTTGATTTAACTCATAAGTGTTTAAAAGATTTTCTAATTTTGAAGGTTTTGTAGTATCATAATAAATCCCTATATCATCACAAACTAAGCTAAAACTAGGTGCATTTTCAACGCCCAAATTTAAAGATCTTATGAAACCATCTTCTAAAAGCATAAATTTCATATTATATTTTTGAGCTAATTCTTGTGCTTTTAAACCGGATTTTTTTCGCCCCCAGCCTACAAAAATATCTTGTTTTTCACATTTTGAAAAAATATTAAACCATGAAACAGAATAAAAATTTTGAACATTAATAATTAATTTTTTTGAAACTGAATAATACTTCATGACAAATTTTCTTTTAAAGTGATAAAAATATTATTATATCAAACAAGTCTAAAATTAAAATATTTAAAAAAATAACTACAATCTATAAATTAAATTTGAATTTCCAAATCGCTTTTAAAATCAATTTCACACCAATTGCCCTGAATTCTCACAGCTTTAGCATTGTGAAAATGATCAATTAAGGCTTGCAAAAAACTTGTCATGTACATATTATCAAAATCTTTTCCATCATACAAAGCATTTCTATCCAAATGATCGTAAAAATCAATGAAAGAGGATAAAAATTCAGCACTTATCTTAAAAAGACCTATATATTGTCCTTGAATTTGATCATAATTTTGTGCTTTCTTGCCTAGTTCTATTATAAAGTCGTTTTCATCTATTTTTAAAGTTTCTGCATCCTCAAGAGGATTTTCAAATCTTTTTTCCCAAAGTTTTTTCCAATCCTCATCAACAACGATAGATAAAGGGTCTTTTGCTTTTTTTAAAAGCTCGATTGTGTTTTTAAAATAAACAATATCCGCATAAGAAACAATCAAATCTTGCTTATCTTGAACACAAGTTTGCAAAAATTCTCTCGCACAAAAAAGAGTGTGTAACATATTAGTTGAAGAATAATTTTCATTGATGTAAAAACAATCCAATTTAAAGCGTTCTTGAATAAATTTCTTTAAAACATCAAATAAATATCCGCCCACAATAGCAATTTCATCAACCCCAGCTTCTTTTAAAGCCTGAATTTCATAAGATATAAGCTCTCGATTTTGATACTTAACCATACATTTTGGATTATTTTGTGTTAAAGGCATCAATCTTGATCCAAAACCCGCCGCTAAAATAATAGCTCTCATTGCTTCTCCTTTATAAGATCAAGCCATTCTTTTAAAATATTTATATTTTCAAGCCCACTTTCTCTTTCTATGTGCCACATTATGCCATAAATATTTTTATCTTTATGCTTAAAAGCCTCTATGCTTTTATCGCTTGCTTTTGCTAAACTTATTAAATCCTTCCCTAAAGCTGCAATAGCATAATTATGAAAAGAATTAACCACGCAATTTACATCATTATTTAAAAAAATTTCGTGATTTCCTATATGATTTATACAAGAATTTAAAGAAGAATCAAAATAATGTGCGATCATTTGCGCACCTCTGCAAATTCCTAAAAGCGGAGTATTTGTTTTTAAACAATACTCAATAATTTTCCTCTCATAGTCATCTCTTTTGCAAGATAAAACACCACGATCATAAATGCTTAAATCATTTCCTCCGCTTAAAATCACAGCACTAAGATGTTTTTCATACATACTAAAATCAATTTCATAGCTTAAAGGTAAAGGTAAAAATCCTGAAAATATTTCTAAATTAAAAAGTCTACCCCAATCTAAAGCCAATGTTTCTCTTTCTTCAAAATAGCTTTGATTGCAAATAAGTCTTTGAGTGATTCCTATAAACAAAATATCTGCTCACTTTCGCATTCTATATTAATTCTACTTGCTTTAAGATAGGTTTTAAAATTTTCTTCTCCAACACCTATCACAGCAGGAAGTCCTAATTCTGAAGCTCTGATCGCCATATGGGAATTAGCACCTCCATAGCAAGTAATAAGTCCTGCAATTTTTTTAGCAAACAAATAATCATACCCTGGATCTGCAGCGTAAATTAAAACTATTTTTCCTTCTAAATCCTGATCATTTTCTCTAGCTGTATTTGCAACAATGCTTTTTTGAGTGATAAAATTAGGAATAATACGATGTGTATAAAAAGAAAAAATTTGATCAGGGCTAGATAATAAAGAAGGTAATTTTATAGCTTGGGTTAATTCATATTCTTTTTTATGACGCGAAATTTCTTCTAAAAACTGCTCTTTAGGATTGATAGAATAAAGACTTGAATAAAGATTTAAAATACTTTTTATATCAAGATGCGCTAAATCTTCTTTTTCGATTTTATAGTAACGCCCTAATTCTTCTATGTAAAATAAAGCTTTGGATAATAAACGTGTGAATTCAAATTTTACCCATTCTCTTCCTTCTATGGCTTGCTTTAAAAAAGCAAAAAATTCTTTAAAATCAATCTCTAAGCCATGTTCTTTAAGTAAAGTATTTAACTGATCTTGTTTTTGCTTTGACATTTTAAATGCTTCATCGTTAAAATGTGATTTATTTTCTTTTTTATCGCTGATATTAAAATACAAATCAAAATTTTCATCATATCTAGGTGATAAAATATTATAAGTTCCAGCCCTTAAATGTCCAAATTCATTTAAAAATTCTTCCTTATTGTTTTCATTAAGTTCGCAGGTTTTTTGACTTAAAATTTTACTCACTGTATTTAAAGAATTTAAAAAACTATTTTTTTCTTTTTTAGTAAAAAAATTAATTTCAACTAAAGAATTAAGAAGCTGCATCGCTACAAAACCCGCTCTTGCAACACCCGCAAAAGGTAAAGTTCCATAACGCTTACACTCTTCTAAAAGCCAATAAATTTTATCAATCAAAGAAAAATCAGATTTGATGATGTTTTTATATCTTTGCCTTAATTTAGAAGCTTTTTTAATATCTTTTAAATAAAGCCCAGAAGAAGGATTGATAATTTTATTAGTCAATTCAAGCAAGCTAAATTCTAAACGTTTAATTTCATTTTCATTAAAACCATGTGCCAAAAGCTCTTTTAGTTTAGCCGGAATGTTAAAATCATAACAAGAATACACTATACTAAATTCGATTTTATCGTGTAATTCATGATTTTTATTTAATTTATCAAGATAAAAATTCGCTAGCTTTTCAGCGATCTTTTCATCCAAATTTTTTGGGATAAAAGAATTAAAAGAAAGTCTTACATCTACAAAAGGTATACCCAAAAAAGAATGAATCAAAGGATGAGATCTTAAATCTCTATAGCCATAATTATCACGTTGATAAGCCCAAATATTATCGGTTATAATTTCTTTATATAAACTAAAAGCTAAACGCTTTGGCTTTAGGCCTATAATCTCTGCAGGATTCCAATCAGGCATCACTCCAAAAAGTGCTTTATCGCCTAAAATTCTAGGGCGTAATTCTTGTAAAGACATAAAACGCTTAGCAAATCTCTCTAAAGCTTCTTTGGGCAAAGCATCAAAAAGATTGTTTTTATTGTGCATAATAAGAGGCCTAACTTGCAAACAAATAAGCTCACTTTTATGTCCTAACTTAGCAAAAGCAAATTCAACATCTAAAAAATGACAATCATATAAAATCTCTAACTCTTTAATCAGCTCTATAATTTGCTTTACTTTTTCATCTTTAAATTCTAAACTTTGGCGATAATGATAATAAGTCTTAGCATTTTTTACACTTCCATCGGTGATGGAATTACTCGAACCGCTTTCATCGTATTGTAGGCAAAAATAGGGCGCAAAATTGTCTTTATCTACACTAAAACCAACCCCGCAAAGCTCTATATTTTCGAGCATAGGCTGAATTAGAATTTCATCATCTTGTAAAGGCATAGAATTTCCAACTTTTTTTAAAGCTTGCAAAAGTTCTATTTTATCGTTAGTTAAAACGTTTGCAAGGGATAAAAAAGCTCCAGCGTTAGAATTTACCATACTATCTTCACTTGAAGATGAACTTCTAATAATCACTTTTTCGGTATTTAAATGAGAAATTTTTTCTAAGATCGCTTCTTCGTTTTGCTCTAATTCTTTAAGCGAAGTTAAAACCAAAGGCAAAACTTTTGCTTTGGTTAATTTCGATTGTAAGTTATAAAGATTTTTAGCCTTGGTTTGAAAATTTAACTCCGCCATATTTTCCCCATTTATATTTTTTTAGCACTCCAGCAACGTGTAGTGTATTTGATATCGAATTCTTTAGGAAGTCTTTCTGTGATCTTTTGACTGATCTTTTCAAAAAGCTCACTTCCTTCTTTTGTTTCCAAATCCCAATAAGGATTTTTAACACTTCTCCACGCATTGATATAATTTTCAATGCTTTGATGAAAATAAAAATCTTCTTCTATATAAACTATATTATCAAAAAGATCTTTACGACTTTTTATAATAGGTCTTTGATCTTCTCTTCTAGTTCCTCTTGTATAATTTGGCACAAATTCTACGATGGTATCTTCAGCGATCTTTTGCATCGGATCATTTAAATCTCTGTGATTCCACATACAAGAAAAATAACCGCCTTTTTTAAGCAAACGATGTGCTTCATTTAAGGCTTCATTTCTATCCATAACATTAAAGCTACTTCCAAAAGCAACCCAATCAAAACAAGAATTTTCCAAAGTCGAGTCAATTCCAGTTGCTCTAACCCACTCTATACTTTGCCCTTTAGTTCTTTCAATACCAATTTCTCTCATAGCGTCATTTGGCTCCACTGAAACAACATTGCAATTTCTCTCAAGCAGCATGATGCTCAAATTTCCCGTTCCAGCTCCAATATCAGCAACTTTTAAATTCTTACCTCCAACTAAAGTAATCAACATATCTATAGTTTTTGGTGCATAGTTTGGTCTATAGCTATAAAATTTTGCATGCTTGGTGTAATCCCATACTTGTTCTACTAATTTTTCCATTTATATTCCTTTTTTCATCTCCAAGCTAGATGAAAAAAAGGATTTTTATGCTTTTTTAGCTGTCCAAGCCCTTATTTTATAAGGTATTTCTATATTTTGCATTTTTGAAATTTTAGCCTCTATCATTTCTAAAATTTCTTTCCATCTTTTTTCACCTGCTTGTGCTTGTATATCATTTACAGAATGCCAAGCTCCAAGATAACGTTCTTTATCCCAAATTTCTTTATAATCGCATTCCATAAAAAAGCAGTCTGTAAAATCCCCTGTTGAAACGAGGATTTCTTCCCATTTTTTAACATTTTGACTTCCACTGCTCACACGAGCAAGCTCTGGAACAATATGTTTAATCTCCTTTTCGATCTCATCAAAAAGCGAACCCTCTACAATGTGACGAGGATTCCAGATCGCAGTGAAATACCCCCCCCCATTTAGCACTCTTGCGAATTCGGGTAAAGATTTATTTGGATCTGTCCAGTGAAAAGAACTAGCCATGATAACCCAGTCCGCACTTTGATCTTGCATATGAGTTTGTTCGCCACTTCCTTTATGCCAAGAGATATTAGCAAGTTCTTGAGTGAATTTTTTTCCTTCTTCGCGCATATTATCATTTGGCTCTACTGCATTGATTTGACATGTAAACATTTGGGCTAACATCTTAGTAAGCTTACCTGTTCCAGCTCCAACTTCAACGATCTTAAGATCTTTTAAATCTTTTTTATTGTCATTGATACAAGCAACCAATTTTTCCAATAAAAACGGACTATAAGCAGGCCTATTGTGATAATGCTTTGCAACTTCTGTAAAATCACCTTGTTTCATAACTCTCCTTTAAATTGATTTTTAAATTATATCTTAATATCTTTATTGCTTTATTAATTGCTGCTATTTTCTATTTGTTTTATTTTATTTTTACCATCCAACTCCTCACACATTTTTTCAAATTCTTGATAATACTTCCAAGAAGCTACTATATCAGGACGATACTTTTTAATATGGACCAATTCTTTGTCTAATATATTTTTCAATTTTAGCCTTAACTCTTTATTCTCTTTAAAATAATTTAAAACATCTTCTTCTTTTAGCAATTTGGCTTTTTCTAATTCTATCTTTTCTTCTAAAATTTCCATAAATTCTATTAAATATTTTTGAAGCATTAAAACCAAGTTATTTTTTTTAATTTTTTCATAATCTTTAGGTTTGATATAAATACCTACGTTTTGATATTTAAAAGGCTTATCAAATAAAAAATCATAAATATTTATTAAATCAAGTTGCTTATTTAAATTAATACAATTGCTAGTTGCAACATGAATCAATATATCATCTATTTCTAAAATTACTGGCAAAACAGCCATAAAATCACTATTTGTATTATATTTATAAATTAAAGAACCAAAAGAGGAAGAAGAAGAAAAATTTAATTTTTGTGATAACTCAAAAATAGTGCTTTTAGCTTTCAGTGGAGATATATCCGCACAATCAATAAATATTATTTCGTTTGATTTAAAGTGATTTAAAAGTGTTGATTGTGCAAAATGATTAATAGATATATATAAATTTAAAGGAAATAAATTTGGTTTTTTTGTATAAACTTTTTGATTTTCTTTAATATCAACCAAATATTCTCTTATGAAAAAATTTAAATGTGGATCTTTTTTTAAATCAATCCTTACAAGATTTTTTCTAAATGGATGATTAACTCCTGTTTTTAATCTTGATATGGGATCTCTTACTAAAAAAAGGATTGGAACTTTCTTATCTATTAGCTTAAAAAACTTATCTACAATATTTAATCGTACTTGTTCATATCTAATAATATTATAACCTTTAATTTGCAAAAAACTATATAAACCATAATAACGTTGACCCTCTGCTTGTAAATCTTGTTGCAAACATCTTATATTACAATCATTAAAAAAAGACATCATCGCGCC
>NZ_JACHTR010000008.1:0-70191 GCF_020135975.1 Campylobacter sp. W0014
TTTTTTTATTTTTAATTTAACCGCCATTATAATACCTCCGGTGCTAGTGAAACAATTTTCATAAAGCCACCATATCTAACTTCTCTACCTATTGGTCCAAAAATACGAGTTCCTATAGGCTCTCTTTTATTATCAAGAATTACTGCAGCATTTTCATCAAAACGAATTAAGGAACCATTATCTCTATGAATTTCTTTTTTAGTTCTAACGATAACTGCTTTTACGACTTGACCTTTTTTCACTTTACCATTTGGCAAAGCTTTTTTTACAGATGCAACGATAACATCACCCACAGTAGCATATCTTCTTTTGCTACCACCTAAAACCTTAATACACATAAGTTCTTTTGCACCGCTATTATCAGCTACTGCAAGTCTTGTAAAACTTTGAATCATTACTCAACTCCTGTTGCTAATACAGATTTTAAGCGAAATGATTTTCTTTTAGAAATTGGTCTGCATTCTACAGCAACAATAATATCACCAACTTTAACTTCATTTCTTTCATCATGAATTAGATATTTTTTAAAGCGTTTTACGATTTTTCTATATCTTGGATGAACAACCTTTCTTTCAACCAAAATACTTGCTGTTTTTTCTCCAGCAATTTTCACAACAACGCCTTGAATTTCTCTTTTAAATGCCATTTGTTATCCTTATTTTAAAGCGTTAATTGCTGTATTGATTCTAGCAATGTCTTTTTTAACTTCACTAACTTCTTTAGGATTAGCTAGCTGCATTGTTTTTAGCTTTTGTTTTAAAGTGAATAAAAGCAACTTTTTTTCTTTTAGCATTGTTGCAAGCTCAGCTGCTGTTTTATCTTTGATCTCAGTATATTTCATTTTGGCTCTCTCTTGTAACAAACTTAGTTTTAAATGGCAATTTATGCATTGCTAAAGTTAATGCTTCTTTAGCCATTTCTTCACTTACTCCTGCCATTTCATAAATAATACGACCTGGTTTGATATTCATTACCCATTCTTCAACAGCACCTTTACCTTTACCCATACGAGTTTCTAAAGGCTTTTTAGTTAAAGGTTTATCAGGGAAAACTCTAATCCAAGTCTTACCTTGTCTTTTAACAAAACGAGTTAAAGCGATACGAGCCGCTTCAATTTGACGTGAATTAATTCTTCCTGCTTCAGTTGCTTTTAAAGCAAATTCGCCAAAAGTAAATTCAGTCCCACGATTAGCATAACCTCTGTTACGCCCTTTCATCATTTTACGATATTTTGTTCTTTTTGGCATTAACATGATTACTTACTCCTTCTTGTGCGTCTTGGTTTTTTAGCTGGAGCATTTTCTTCGGTTTTTTCAGCCTGCAAACCTTTTTGTAATACTTCGCCTTTAAAGATCCAAACTTTAACGCCTATGTTACCATAAGTAGTTCTAGCTTCAGCAAAACCATAATCGATTTTTGCTCTTAAAGTATGAAGTGGCACGCGTCCTTCAAGATACCATTCTGTTCTTGCCATTTCAGCACCACCCAAACGGCCAGAAACTGAAACTTTAATTCCTTTGGCACCCGCTTTTTGTGCTCCTTGGATTACTTTTTTCATTGCTCTTCTAAAAGCAATTCTTTTTTCAAGTTGAGTTGCTACGCTTTCAGCTGCAAGCTGTGCAGAAGCTCCTGCTCTTCTTTCTTCTTTGATATTGATATTGACATCTTTTCCGATAAGATCTTGTAATTCTTTTCTTAAATTATCAACATCGCTACCTTTTTTACCGATAATAATACCTGGTCTTGCTGCAACTACAGTTACACGAAGCTTTTTAGCAGTTCTTTCGATCAAAATTTGACTGATTCCTGCATAATAAAGTTTTCTTTTTAAGAAAGCTCTTATCTTATAATCTTCGCCAATATTTTCTACCAAATTAGCTTTAGTTGGAAACCATCTTGACTCCCAATTTCTATTGATTCCTAGTCTTAGACCAATTGGATTTACTTTTTGTCCCATTAGCTTTCCTTTTTCGCTGTTACTTTTTTAGTGCTTGTTTTTTTAGCTGTTGTAGTCGCTTTTTTTTCAGAAGCTTTTTTAGTTGCTTTCTCTTCAATTTTTGTTTCTACTTTTGCTACTTCTACTAAAATATGTGAAGTAGGTTTTCTTATACGACTTGCACTTCCTCTAGCACGCGGTCTAAATCTTTTTAAGACAGCACCTGCATCCACGCGACAACTTTTTACAATCACTTCATTTGCTTCAAAACCGCCATTTGCTACCGCACTTGAAATTGCGTTTGCAATATATTTTGCTCCTTTATTTGGCATAAATTTTAAACTAGCCATTGCAAGTTCTGCATTCATCCCCTGAACTTCTCTAGCAATAAGTCTTGCTTTAGTCGGAGATAATCTTATGAATTTAATTAAAGCTTTACTCATAAATACACCTCTCCTTATTTACCTATCTTTTTCTGAACAGAACCTTTATGGCCTTTAAATGTTCTAGTCGGAGCAAATTCTCCAAGTTTATAACCGATATGATTTTCAGTCACATAAACTGGGATAAAACTTTTTCCATTATGAACATTAAAAGTTAAACCTATCATATCAGGAATGATAGTGCTTCTACGAGACCAAGTTTTTATAGGTTTATTATCATTAGCCTTTTTAGCAGCGATGACTTTTTTCATTACATGATCATCAACAAAAGGACCTTTTTTTAGTGATCTAGCCATCTTACTTTCCTTTTCTTCTTGAAATTATTAGTTTATCACTAGCTTTTTTACGGCGAGTTTTTGCACCTTTAGTCGGTTTACCCCATGGAGTTACTGGATGGCGTCCAGAATTCTTCTTACCTTCTCCCCCTCCGTGTGGGTGATCAACTGGATTCATCGCAGAACCACGAGTTTGAGGACGGATACCTCTATGGCGATTTCTACCCGCTTTACCTATAGTGATGTTAGACCATTCTTCATTGCCTACTTCACCAATACTAGCCATACATTCAGCTAAAACTTGTCTCATTTCTCCACTTGCAAGTCTTAAGATAACATATTTTTCTTCTTTACCCATAAGTTGGGCATAAGCACCTGCTGAACGGATCATTTGACCGCCTTTTCCTGGCTTTAATTCAATATTATGAACAATGGTGCCCACAGGAATATTTTTAAGCTTCATTGCATTACCTGGTTTAATATCAAGTCCGCCTTCTGCTGCAGCAACAATATCACCTACGCCTAATCCACGTGGTTGGATAATGTATCTTTTTTCACCATCTCTATAGGAAATAAGAGCAATTCTACAATTTCTATATGGATCGTACTCGATTGCTTCTACTTTACCCTCGATACCAAATTTACGACGCTTAAAGTCTATGATTCTATAAAGTTTTTTAGCGCCAGCTTCTTTATGGCGACTTGTAATTCTTCCATAACTATTGCGTCCCGCATGAGATGGAAGTTTAACAAGTAGTGAGCGAACACTTGGTTTTGCTGTAATATCCTCTGAGCTTAAACCAGTGATATATCTTCTACTTGGAGTATATGGTTTATAAGTTTTAATTGCCATCTTAAGCCTCCACATTTTCTAAGCTAACACCTTCAGGTAGCTTAACATAGAATTTTTTATAATCGTTTCTTTGTCCTAAACGACCTCTAAAGCGTTTAACCTTTCCACTCATTCTTAAAGAATTAATACTTTGTGGAGTTACGCCAAAATACTCTTTTAAAACAGCTTTTAAACTTGTTTTAGTCATTTTTGGAGAAGTTTGAATAACTACGACACCTTGCTCTTGCAAATTCAAACTTTTTTCTGTATAAAGTATTGTTTTAATATCAGTAATATCTGCCATAATTATCCTTCTTTTGTAATAGATTCTAACGCTGATTTTTCCATAATAACAGCATTAAACACAGATACCAAATAAGCATTAACTTCGGTTACATCTACAACATAGCAATTTGCTAAATTTCTGTAAGCTAAAAGTGTTTTTTCATCTAGTAAATCTTTAACAATTAAAGCATCTTTTACACCAAGCTTTTTAATAACAGCATTTGCATCTTTAGTTTTACCGCTTTCTATAGCCAAAGAATCTGCAGTAAATAAAGCACCTTTAGCTGCTTTATCTGCCAAAGCTCTTTCAAGTGCTAATCTTTTTTGTTTTTTATTTACTTTTTGAAAATAATTTCTTTCATTAGTTGGACCAAAAGCAACAGCACCGCCTACCCAAACATTTGTTCTAGTTGAACCTGCACGAGCACCGCCGCGACCTTTTTGCCTCCAAGGTTTTTTACCCCCACCACTTACATCACTTCTACCTTTAGTGTGAGCTGTATTTGCTCTAAGACTAGCAAGGTAAGATTTTACATATAAGTAAAGGTTATGTGGATTTACTTCTGCATATTTTGAAGGTAAATCAAGTTCACCTGCTTTTTCTAGTTTATCATTTAAAACGGTTACTTTACTCATTTTGCAATCCTTATTTTACCCATAGCTCCATTATACCCTGGAACTGCACCTTTAACAACCAAAATCTTATTTTCACTATCATAAGACACAACTTCGTTTTTAACAGTTATTTTTGTATTTCCATAATGTCCAGCCATTTTCATACCTGGTTGAACACGACCTGGCCATTCTCTATTACCTATAGAACCATGGCGTCTATGAAATCTTGAACCATGACTTGCCGGACCCCCAGCGAAATTATGTCTTTTCATAACACCGCTATAACCTCTACCCTTAGAGTTGAAACTTACTTTTAGAATTTTAGCTTCACTCAATGGAGTTTCATCTAAATCACCTGCTTCAGTATTTGCTACTTCCAAAGTTGCAAAACGATTAAATTCAGCAGAAAGATTGTATTTTTTTTGTTGCCCTGCGATACATTTATTATTTGTTTTACCTTTTGAATATGCTACTATCGCTTTTCCATTCTCAACTTCGCATACTTTTGCATTAACAACTCTTAGCAAAGTTACAGCGATACTTGGACTATTGATAGTTCTACTCATTCCAATTTTTTCTACAATGTATTCCATATTCTATCCTTTATTTACCCATGGCTCTAACTTCAACGCTTACTTCTGGCGCCAAATCAAGCTTAGTTAAAGAATCAACTGTATCTGGAGTCGCTGCTACAATATCTAGCATACGAGCGTGAATTCTGATTTCAAACTGCTCACGAGAATCTTTATTAATATGTGGAGATTTTAAAACTGTATAGCGTTTGATTTTTGTAGGCATTGGTATTGGACCTCTAATATCCGCACCTGTTCTTTTGACAGCTTCTACAATTGCTGCAACTGTTCTGTCTAGTACTCGATGGTCATAAGCTTTAAGCTTAAGCCTAATTCTTTCCATGATATTTCCTTTAAAAAGAACTCGTTAGTTTCAAACTAACCAAAAATAAAAATGAGAGTATAGTAAATTTGGCTTTCAAAAGTCAAGAAAATTTGATAAAAAATTATATTTTTTTCCTTTTTAAAAGGATAAAAATATAATTTATTTCTTATTTTATTGTTTGTATTTTTTTATATCTAAAATTTTCATTTCTTTATCTGTTATAAGACTTACAACCATAGCTCCTGAAACATTGCTACAAGTTCTTGCCATATCAAGTATAGGATCTATAGCTAAAATGATAGCCAGTAAGGCAAAATGACTTTGCATTCCAAGCCCTGAAAGCATAACAGAGATGATCATTATCGTGATACCTGGAATTCCAGCGATACCAAAAGAAGCAATGATACATAAAGCAATCGTTGTTAATATTTCACTCACACCTATAGGTATATTTAAGGCATGAAACATAAAAACAGCAATCATTCCTGCATAATATCCAGCACAACCATTCATTCCCATAGTTGTTCCAAGACTTGCAATAAAAGAAGCATTAGTATGAGTAACGCCTAAATTTTGAGTTAAAGTAGAAATGGTAATTGGCAAAGTTCCTGCCGAACTTCTTGAGCTAAAAGCCATCAATAAAGCTGGTAAAGCCTTTTTATAATACATAAAAGGATTTAACCCGTGAAGCAATAATAATAACGCATGCAAAATAAAAACAGCCATAAAAGAAACATAAAGTAAAGCTATAAAATAAATTGAATCAATAAGCACCCTATAGCCATTTAAAATCAAGGCATTAGCAATCATTGTAATGATAAAATAAGGTATGATTTTTATCACATGAAGACTAATCTTCATAATAACTTTATGTAAAAAACTAATCAATAAAGAAAAAATTCTAAATCCACGATTTTCTTTTAGACTTCTTGCGCCAAAAGATAAAATAAAAGCAAAGATAATCACCCCTAAAATATTGTTTGAATTCATAGCGCTGATGATATTATTTGGAATTAAATTTAAAATGATCTCATCTAAACCTTTAAGTTCGTGAAGATTTTTTGAATTTGATGCAAAAGCTATATTATTTCCAAGATTTGCAACCATTGCAATACAAATTCCAATACAAGCTGAAATGCCCGTTGAAAATAAAAACCAAAAAAAAGCGCGAGAAAACAAAGCTTTTATTTGAATCTTTTCATCTAAGTGCATCAAAACATGGATTAAAGAAATAAATACCAAGGGAATGACTAAAAGCCTTAAAATGCTTATATATAAAGTGTTTAAAAAATTCATCCAAACATGAATTTCATAAAACCAACGTAAAGAATTTGAAGAACTAAATTTGGATATTTCTTCATTAGGAAAACCTGCCAAATAAAGTAAAAAATACCCTAAAGTGAAACCAAAAATTAAAGAAATGACCATGATCAAATAAAATTTTAGTCTTTTTTTGAAAAATTTGATCAAGGCAAAAAGACAAGCGATTAAAATAATGAGTAAAAAACTTTTAATTTGGGATAAATGAAAAAAATTAGTTAAAAAATTTTCCATAAAAAACCTCTAAAAATGTTATTTTGCAACCTGCAAACTTAAAGGGGCAAATTATAGCATTAAAAATTTAAAAATCAATTTTATTATTTTTTATAAATGAGTAAAAATGCTTTTTTATTTTTAAAATATTTAATTTAAATTTTATTTATTTTTATTTAAATTATATTATAATTTTTAAATATTTAAAAAAGGAGGAAGGTGTGAAAAATATTATTTCATTAATAGTATTTTTACTATTGAGTGTTAGTTGCTTAGAAGCTAAGCCGAAAATTGTGATTTTAGCGACTGGTGGAACTATAGCTGGTTCGATTGATAGTGAACTTGAAACAACAGGATATAAAGCCGGGGTTATAGGCGTAGAAACCCTAATCAAAGCTGTTCCTCAAATCAAAGATATCGCACAAGTAAGCGGAGAGCAAATTGCTAATATCGATAGTTCTAATATGAATGATGAAATTTGGCTAAAACTAGCCAAAAAAATCAATGAGTTGCTTAAAAAAGATGTAGATGGTATTGTAATCACTCACGGAACTGATACCATGGAGGAAACAGCTTATTTTTTAAATTTAACCATAAAAAGTAATAAACCTGTTGTCTTAGTCGGTGCTATGCGCCCAGCAACTGCTATGAGTGCGGATGGTCCAAAAAATCTTTACAATGCTGTAGCTCTAGCGGCTAACAAAAATGCAAAAAATAAAGGCGTGATGATCGCAATGGATGATAAAATACTAGGCGCAAGAGGAGCAGTTAAAACCCATGCTCTTAATGTTGACGCCTTTACTTCACCTGATTTTGGAAATTTAGGTTATATAGTTGATGGAAGAGTCTTTTTCTATAATACAATTTCAAAGGATCATACCACAAAAACTCCTTTTGATGTTAGCAAGCTAAAAACTTTGCCAAAAGTTGATATACTTTATACTTATTCCAATGATGGAAGCGGTGTTGCAGCTAAAGCTTTATTTGATAATGGAACTCAAGGTTTGGTTGTAGCAGGAAGTGGAGCTGGAAGTATCCATGAAAATCAAAAAGAGGTCTTAAAAGATTTAATGAAAAAAGGATTAAAAGTAGCTGTAAGCACTAGAGTAGTCGCAGGTTCTGTAGCGGTAAGCAAAGATGATCAAAATTTAGGTTTTATCAGTGCTCAAAATTTAAATCCACAAAAAGCAAGAGTCCTTTTGATGTTAGCTCTTACAAAAACTCATGATAGTGCCAAAATTCAAAAATATTTTGAAAAATACTAAAATATTAAAAAGTCCGAAAGGGCTTTTTAATATTTGATTTCATTGGCTTTTAAAAAATCTCGCAATTTATCATATTCTCCATTTTCTAAATAGCGATATTTTCCAGCTTTTAAAACACCTAGATCTAAAGCTCCAAAAGCTACGCGCTTAAGATCCATCACTTCTAAATCAAAATGTCCAAAAAATCGTCTGAGTTCTCTATTTTTACCTTCATTGATCACTACTCTTAATTTGGTATAACCTCCACTAGAGCCAAAAATTTCAAAATCCAAAAAAGGAGAAAATGTCATAGAGGTAATTTTAGTTTTTACATGAGCGCCTTTTTTTTCATTTTTTATCTCTAAGCCATTTTGCATAGCTTCTATGACTTGCTTATTTACCACGCCTTTAACTTTAAGATAATATTCACGTTCTAAATCACTATGCATTAAAGCATCAGCTATAACAGGAGAATCCGTTAGCAAAAGCAAACCTTCGCTTGCAAAATCAAGCCTTCCTACGCTAAGCCAAGTATTAAATTGCCTTGGCAAAGTATCATAAATCGTCTTTCTTCCACGATCGTCTTTTTTGCTGACTATTTCACCTTTTTGTTTATGATAAATGATGACACTAAATTGCGTTCTTTTTTGTAGCCTTTTTCCTTTTAAAAAAACCTTGTCATCAAATTTAACCTCATCACTTAAAAGGGCTATTTTATTGTTGATTTTTACTAAGCCCTGTTTAATCAGTTCATCAGCTTCGCGACGTGAATAACGGCTATTGTGCGATATAAATTTATTGATTCTCATTGATCACATCACAAAAATAGTTGGAACTATAGTTGGATATTTTTTAATTTTTCTAAAAATATGCTTTCTAAGGACTTGACGAATTTGATTTTCTAAAAATCTTGGATCATTTAAAATTTCATCTTTTACATTAGCAAAAAATTGACTCAAAACATCTGCCATTTCTTTGGAAAAAGCATGATCATGCTTATCAGCTACAAGTCCATAACTAAAAACTCTAGGTTTATTTATAAGAGTTTTTGTTGTCTTATCAAGCTGAGCGATGATCACAACTATACCATTATCTGCTAAATTTTGACGATCGATTACAACATCATCGGCAATTTGCTTATTGATCTGATTATCTACAAAAACTTTACCAGTTTTAACCGTTTTAACACGCTTGATATATTTTTGGCAAATTTCAACCTGATCCCCATCGCTCATAAGATAAATATTTCTTTCTGGAATTCCACATTTCATAGCCGTTTCTTTATGCTTTAAAATATGATTATATTCTCCATGCACTGGCAAGAAAAATTTAGGTTTTACAAGCGTTAGCATTAATTTTTGCTCTTCTATGCTCGCATGGCCACTTACGTGAATTTCACTGAATTCTTGATACGCAACCTTAGCTCCTGCTTTTAAAAGATAATCAAGCACTGCAGAAACATTGGCTTCGTTACCTGGAATTGCCTTGGCAGAAATAATGACTTGATCTGTAGGTTTGATTTTGATAAATTTATGCTCATCCGTTGCCATTCTATAAAGTGCACTCATAGTTTCACCTTGACTGCCTGTAGTTACGATCAAAACTTCATTGTCTTTAAATTTATTCACCTCATCCGCATCGATAAAAATTTTACGATCAAGTTTAATATAACCAAGCTCCATAGCCGTATAAAGATTTCTTTCCATAGAACGGCCTATTACACAAACTTTTCTTCCATATTTTAACCCATAGCTGATCGCTTGAAAAACACGGTGTATATTTGAACTAAAAGTACTCATTATCACTCTACCTTTAGTCTTGGAAAAAATTTGATCAAAAGTTGGTCCTACTGAACTTTCGCTTTTAGTATAACCTTCTTTGTAAGAATTAGTACTATCACTTAAAAGGCATAAAACACCCTCTTCTCCATAATAAGCCAAACGGTTTAAATCACTAGGATAACCATCGATTGGAGTTTGATCTATTTTAAAATCTCCTGTATGGATGATCGTTCCTGCATTGGTTTTAATCGCCAAAGCTGAAGCATCGATCACAGAATGTGTAATATGGATCCATTCTACGCTAAATTCACCTATTTCATAAACTTTTCTTTTCTCAACCGGTCTAAACCATTTTCTTTCAGCTTTAAGATTGTGTTCTTCAAATTTATTTGAAATCATTCCAAGAGCTAAAGGCGTAGCGTAAATAGGAAATTGAAATTCTTTGAAAAAATACGGCACAGCTCCTATATGATCCTCATGTGCATGAGTGATAACAATACCTTTTATTTTATCTTTAATTTTTCTGATATAACTAAAATCAGGTATGATAATATCTACCCCGTGCATAGTCCCATCTGGAAAACTCATACCGATATCTACAATAATTGCTTCATTATTAGTTTCAAAAACAGTGATATTTCCACCAATTTCACCGAGTCCTCCAAGAGGAATAACGCGAATTTTGTGTTCACTAGAATTATTGTATTTTAAAGGGTGTAAACGGTTTTCATGTGAAACACGATTAGCTTCTATACATTCTGCAAGAGCTATTTGCCAATCTTCATTTCCGCTAAGCTTGGAAGGTAAATTGCGATTTCTTTTTTTTCTTTTTTCTTTAGATTCTTCATCGGTATTTTTAAAATTGGCATTGGCTTTTTCATTTGAATTTTTCAAATTCGCTTGACCAGGTGCTTCATTATCAGAATCTGTTGTTTTTTTCTTGCGATTTTTAAATTTATTATAAAATCTATTTTTCTTTGTTTTTACAGAATTTTCAGTGTTTTCATTGTTGTTTTCGTTCATAATCTTCCTTTACTCTTTCGTAAATTTTAAGGTATGAATCAACGCAAATTTCATGTGGTCTTGAGTTTAATTTAATTTCCAACTCTTTAAAAATCTCTTCCAATTTTATCTTGTGGTTTTTTAAATTCCCCATAAGCTGTTTTCTTGGAGATTTGAAACATTCTTTTAAAAATCTCTTAAAAGTGTCGATATGGCAAAAATCTTTGTATTCCCTAAATTTAGTCATTTTTATCACCGCTGACATCACCTTAGGTGGCGGAGAAAAATATTCAGGACTAACATCAAAAAGCATTTCGCAATCACAAATGACAGCACTTAAAATTCCCAAAGCTGAAAAATCTTTCTCTCCATGCTTGGCACAAAATTTCAACGCCATTTCTTTTTGCACCATTACTATTAAGCCTGAGCAATTTTCATCTTCTAAAACTTTCAAAATCAAATGACTCGCTATATAGTAAGGCAAATTGGCAACTAAAAAATACTTCTTTTCATCTAGGCATGCAATTTCACTCGCATCCTTATGAATTAAATTAAGCCTTCCGCACTCTAATTCTTTTTGAAATTTATTTTGCAAAATAGGAATAAGATCTAAATCAATCTCATACGCCTTTACATTAGAAATTTTCAAAAGTTCTTGCGTTAAATCACCTAAGCCAGGCCCAATTTCTACTATATTTTTTACACCATTGGGTATGGCTTGGATGATTTTATTTAATATGCTTTTATCATTTAAAAAATTTTGTCCGTAATGTTTTTTTGCTTTTACCATGATTGAACTTTTTATTTTAGCTAAAAATTCTTAATTTTAAGTCTTATTTAGCTAAAATTATACTAAAAATATATTTAGGAGAACTTTATGATTATTTGTGCTGGTGGTAATGAAAATTTTTCTTTTGCTAAAAGCATAGGAGTTGGCCTTATAGAATCGGGTATTAATTTAACAGAACTTTGTTTAAAAGAAAAACCTAAAAATCTAATTTTTATAGGAAGTTGTGGAATTTATGATAAGGGCGAAATTTTTGGAATTTATGAAAGCTCCCATGTTTTCAATATAGAATATTCTCAAATCAGTGAAAATTTTTATACACCAACACTTAATGAAATTCATTTTAATCCTAAAATTGAAAATGTTTCACAGGAAACATCTTATAAAATCAATTCTTCAAATTATATCTGCCAAAATGCTTCTGCAGCTAAAAAATTGGCTGAATTTGGATTAGATTTTGAAAATATGGAAGTTTTTTCCGTCTTTAGTGTTGCAAAAAAATTTAATATTAAAGCAAAATGTATTTTATGCGCAACAAATTTTTGCAATGAAAACGCACATGAAGATTTTCTAAAAAATCACAAAAAAGCTAAAGAAAAATTAGAAAACTATTTAAAAGAACACAACTATATTTAATTAAGGAAGATTATTTGAACAAACCTATTAATATTTTAGATTTTCTTCCAGAAGAATTAGAAGACAAAATTCAACCAACGTTTCGCGTGAAACAAATTTATCAATGGATCTATCAAAAATATGCTGATAACTTTTTAGAAATGAGTTCTTTACCTAAAAATTTAAGAGAAGAATTAAATAAAGAATATTATTTCGATGCTCTAAAATGTGTCTTTAAAGAAAAAAGTAAAGATGAAAGCATAAAGTATCTTTTTGAATTAAAAGATGGCTTACGCATAGAAAGCGTTTTATTGCCAATGAAAAAAGAAAAATTTGATGAAGAAGGCAAAAGAATAGCTCATGCAAAATTTACAATCTGCGTATCATCTCAAGTAGGATGTAAAAGCGGATGTAGTTTTTGCTTGACTGCAAAAGGTGGCCTTAAAAGAAATCTTAGCGCTGGAGAAATTGTTGCACAAATTCTCTATATTAAAAAAGATAACCAAATCCCTTATGAAAGAAGAATCAATATAGTTTATATGGGTATGGGTGAACCCCTTGATAATCTTAAAAATGTAGCCAAAGCAGTTAAAATACTCTCTTGTAACGATGGCCTAGCTATCAGCCCTCGCAGACAAACCATCAGCACAAGTGGCTTAGCTAAACAAATAAAAAAATTAGGAAAAATGAATTTGGGGGTACTTCTTGCCATATCACTTCATGCGGTAAATGATGAACTTCGCACAGAATTAATGCCGATCAACAAAGCCTACAATATCGCTGCTATCATGGAAGCTGTCAAGGAATTCCCTATAGATCAAAGAAAACGAGTGATGTTTGAGTATTTATTGATTGATAATGTAAATGATAAAATAGAACATGCCAAAGAGCTTGTTAAACTTTTAAATGGTATCAAGGCTAAAGTAAATTTGATACTTTTCAATCCTCACGAAGGAAGTTTATATCAACGCCCTAAATTAGAAAATGCTATCAAATTTCAAGACTTACTCAGCCAAAAAGGTGTAACCTGCACCATAAGAGAAAGCAAAGGACTTGATATTTCTGCCGCTTGTGGGCAATTAAAAGAAAGGGTAAAAACACCGTGACAAGTTTAGATATTTTTGAAATTATTTTTGTATCAGCAGTGGTAATTGTTGGTTTTTGTGGAATGGCTTGGGTTATTTTTAAAGACAAAACAAATAAAAGCTAATTCTATCTTTCAAATTTACCAACTTAGTATAATACACCGCTTTTGATCCGAACAAAAAATAAATGATAAAAGCAATCATTTATTTTTAACTATTTTAAACCAAAGCTGATTTGATCTTGGAAATTCTATTTTTTGAAGTTGTTTTAGAATTTTTTTGAGTTCTTTATCATCTAAATCTAAAAATTCTTTACAAAAGAAACCTTCCTCAAAAACATTGAATCTTTCATCTAATATTTTTTGAACTTTTATAGCCCTATCTTTTTTTGAAGTTTGAAAAATCAAAATATCCAAAGTATTGATTTGCTTTAAATTTTTAAAACAAATTTGAATAAAATCTTTATTTTGTATCATTACACTACTTTGGCTATTTATTTTGTAAAATCAACCTTAACCAAAGTCTTAGAAATATAAAAAATCCCAATATCATCTCTATCAAAAATATACACCAACGGTAAGCTTACTTAGGTAATTTTGCTTATATTCATAAATAGTTTTATCTTTGCATTTATAGCCCTTAACTTGTTTTATTTTATGCGGAGCTTGATTGATAAAAGTTTTTGTATTTTCACAAATGATTTCACAAACTGATTTTTTATCCATTTTTAAATGTGAAAAAAATTTTTCCAAATATGAATTATTTTCTAAAATAATATTTTTTCCATAGCTCATTTTTAGCATAAATTACTTAAAAATTAGCAAAATTATAAGAACTCTTTGAATAAATTAATGATTGCAAAACAAAAATTTAAAAATTTATTAAATTATATTGAGATAAATTTGAAGAAATGGTGTCAAGGGGGAGACTTGAACTCCCGACCTCCGGCTTATGAGACCAGCGCTCTAACCAGCTGAGCTACCCTGACAAAAAGTTTTTAAGTTAAAATTATAGCTTTTTTTTCTAAAATTTTTCTTTATTCTGAAAAATTTTAGCTATAATAACGATTTTAGACAGGTGTCCGAGCGGTTGAAGGAGCACGCCTGGAACGCGTGTAAAGTGTAAGCTTTCGAGGGTTCGAATCCCTTCCTGTCTGCCATTGATTAAAAAATATTAAGAAAAAATATGTTTAAATCTAGATTATTTATGAATTTAAAAGGAATTTCAAACGCTTTCATTCCGAGATTTATATTTCAAAAAAAATTAGATAAAATTTTTAATGAAATTTTAAAATACAAAGATTCCGAATTAGAATATATAGCTACTAGAGTTAATTACTACAACCAAATAAAAAATTATTTTAGCATTGAAAATCACAAAGAAAACAAAATAGGAAAATTACCTTTTAAAATACATCTTATGCGTATGATGCTTATGAAATTAGCAAATATTTTAAAGATAATTTTTTATGGAATAAAAAATTTTTAGATGTTAATTATACTTTTTCAAATCCTACAATTTGCAAATCAAGACCTATAAAAGAAAGTTCTAACAATATTTTACTTAATCTTGACAAAAATAGACATTTTGTATTTATAAAGATCCTTTAAAATTTAAAGAAAAAAAGATATAGCCATCTATAGAGGAGCGGTATATCAAGAGCATAAAAAAGAATTTTTTAAAGCTATTTTAATGCAAATTTTTGCGATATAGGAGATACTGGAAAGCACAATAGCCCCTATAAGAAAAATTTCTTAAACAAAAAAGAACAAACTAAATACAAATTCATTATCTCTTTAGAAGGAAATGATGTCGCAACGAATTTAAAATGAGCAATGAGTTCAAATTCTTTGGTATTATCTACAAAAATGACTTGTGAAACTTGGTTTATGGAAGGAAAATTAAAAGCTAATGAACATTTTGTTTTAATAGATAATGAAAATTTATTAGATACTATAAATTATTTTAAACAACACCCAAAACAAGCAATTGAAATCATAAATAATGCTCACCATCATATCAATCAATTTTTAAATAGAAAAAAAGAATTTCATATTGGCATATTAGTTTTAGCCAAATATTTTTATTATTCCAATCAATTAGAGATCAATCAAAAAGAAATTTTGCAAATATTCCAATAAAATTGCAAAAAATTTAATTTTTACTTAAAATTTTCAGGCAAAAAAAAGTAATGTTTTATTAAAATTCAAATTTCTTAAAACAAGGGGCATTAGCTCAGCTGGGAGAGCACAACGCTGGCAGCGTTGGGGTCAGCGGTTCGAACCCGCTATGCTCCACCATGGTTCCGTAGCTCAGTTGGTAGAGCACTACCTTGACATGGTAGTGGTCGTTGGTTCAAGTCCAATCGGAGCCACCATTTTTTAAAACTTTTAATAATCTTAAATTTGGTCATTCTGATATAAAATAGATTAAAATAAATTCTCATTAAAACGATATAGTAAATTAGTTATGATATAATTTTTAATTTAGTAAAATGTAAAAACTAAATTTGATATTTTAAAAATTTTCAAAATCAACCCTTTAACAAGAAAAGGATTTTTATGTTAAAAGAATTACTTGAAATTAAAAAGGAAATGGAGCCAATTATTCATGAAGCTAATGTCAAACTTAATGTCTTAGCAAGAGAAGTTATCGTTCGTAGAAAAGAATACGAAATTTACGGCCCTATGGTTGATCGCGTATATCTTGATAATGCTATTTATGTTAAAGTGATGTCAAGTGGGCGTGACACAAAGAGCGATAATGTTCAAATAAAAAATGGTTTTTATATGGTTTTTGTCGCTCCAGAAAAAGAAAGTACAAAAGATATTAAAAATAAACTCAAAGTTGCTTATGAAGGACTTGATAATACATTTATTTCTTCCTTGATCCGTCATTGTCAACGTTTCAAAGAAATTATCAATAAAACTCAAGCCACTTTAGCCAAAGCTTCTCAAATGAATGTTTTAATCAAAACTAATCTAGGTGAAGCTAGCGCTGCACTTAAATTTAATATCACCATAGAATACACTAGAGATAATCAAAAGCTTTCGCGTGACAATTCAAAATCTGCTGGAAGTTTTAGAGATACAAAAACCGCGATTAATCTTGTTGTAGATAAGAATACAGAGTCAAGAATTTGCGAAAAATTGCTCGATGATGTTGAAAAATATTTTATCGGGGGAGGCTGATCATTCGCCGATAAATTTTACTCCCATTTTTTCACGCACTCTATCCATCAAATTCATCATTTTTAAGATTTCTTCATGATTCATTTCATCGCATTCTATTTTATTTTGCTCTAAAGCTTTAAAACAAGCTTGAAATTCGTATTCAAAGCCATTGATTTGTTTTGGCACGAGACAATCTTTTATAAGCTTTCTTTCTTTATCGTAAGCCTTTATGGAGCTTGGATTGTTGATATTATCAATGCAAATATAACCCTTTGTTCCATTGATAACGCCTTTTCTATCACTAATAGCAGCTACGCTTGAATTTAAAAAAGCAAAAGCACCCTTTTTAAATTCCAAGATGATCCCGTTGCTTTCATCTACACCACTAGGCATTTTTTTACAAGTTGCAATAATATTTTTAATTTCATCTTTTAAAAAACTAAGAGCAAAATTAAGCGTATAAATTCCTACATCAAGCAAAACGCCACCGCCAAGCTCTAAGCTGGTTATGCGGTTTTTATGTATGACATTATAGGCTAAATTCGCTTCTATGCTAACTATTTTGCCGATTAAATCTTTTGCTAAAAAATCTTTGATGATGTCTATATAAGGCATATAACGCGTCCAAATGCCTTCAGCTAAAAACACATTTTTAGTTTTTGCTAATTCCACAAGCTCTTTAGCCTGTTTGAAATTTAAAGTGAAAGATTTTTCACAAAGAACATTTTTGTTATTTTCAAGACAAATTTTAATATGATCATAGTGTAAAGAATGCGGGGTATTGATATAAACAAGATCGATATTTTGATCTTTGAGTAATTTTTCATAATCAGTATAAAATTTTTCAAAACCATACATCAAAGCAAAATTTTTTGCATGGCTTAAAGATCCCGCCGCATAAGGGTGGAATCCTGCTTGTTTTAACATCGGTGCGATTTTATTTGCTATAGATCCAGCACCTAAAAAAAGCGATATTTTTTCGCTTAGAATTTGTAAGCATATCCTAAATAAGCGCTATAATTTGTTTCTTTAGGATTGTATATATTTGATCCTGCTTGAATTTGATAAAAATTCTTAGAGCTATAGCGTATTTGCTCTGCTTTAACACCTAATTCTATTTCATTATGTGGAGTGATTTCATAGATCGCACCCAATTTCGCTCCATAAACAAAACCATCATAATTTTGAGATAAAGTCAAAAATGAGGTTTTTAAATCAACATCGGTTTTTGCATAACCAGAATACACACCCAAAACCGCTCTTGTATTTCTAAAAAGTTTTGGAGTAAAATCATAGCCCAATAAAAACTTTTGTGTAGAAAAATCACCCTCTATAGAAAGAACAGATGTTTTTATAAAATCGTTAAAATCATCTGATCCAGCATAAGTAAAATAAACCCTATGCGACTCATTGAAACGATATCCTAATTTGAAATCTAAAACAGGAATTGTTTGTGAAATGTCACCATTAAAAGTCGAATTTTTACCTTTATTACTATGCTTAAGATTAGCATTTACTTTAGCATTCATTAAAGCAGCATCAGCACCTATAAAAAATCCTGATTTTTCATCCGCTAAAGCAAAATTTGCAAATAAACAAGCGCCAACAGCTACGCTCAATAATCTCTTGTTCATATTTTTTCCTTAAAATTTTAATCCAATCTAAAAATTTTTAGATTTTTAAATTATATAATTTTAATATTTAATATCATATTTATTTTGGAAAAATTTTAAATTTTTATTAAAAAATGGGAATATTCTACTCACTTAGGCACTACCATATCGCTACGACATTCTATAACCGTATGGACATTTCCGCGTGGATTAAAATCCCCTACAACTTTGATCCATTTTGGCTTGAGTTTGTCTTTTAGAGTATTGTAAATTTCATTGATACTTGCTTCATGTGAAACATTTCTATACATGAAAGTATTGATATAAAGTTTTATAGCCTTAAGCTCGACGACAAATTGATCCGGTATATACTCAAGATATATCGTTGCAAAGTCAGGATAACCACTCCTAGGACAACAACACATAAATTCAGGTAAAGTGATCTTTATGATATAGTCATTTTTAGCATCATTTGGCCAAATTTCCATATTATCTACATTAAATTCTTTGATTTCTTTTTCACCATAACGCATTTGTTTTTCCTTGTGATAAATTTAAAATTCAAATTATACCAAATTTCATTCTTGCAAAAATTTAAAATCTTATATTAAGTAAAGGATGGTTTTTGAGGATAAATTCTAAAAAAGATAATTCTAAATTTAATCATTTTCAAAATTATTTGCAACTCACTCTAAAAAGAGCGAGTTAGCAATAATCTTGAAGGCAACCAAGTCTAATCCAGTATTACAAATCTACCAGAAAATAGACTTGTAAAGCAAGATTAGTTTCCCACAAAAGTGGGAAAAATTTTATAAAGAATCAAAAGATCAAAAAATTATTGTTTCAATTGGATCAAAGTTTGAAGCATTTGATCACTAGTTGAAATCGTTTTAGAGTTTGCTTGATAACCTCTTTGGATGATGATAAGTTCTGTCAAAGAACGACTCAAATCCACATTTGACATTTCAAGTGCTGAAGTTTTCATATCTCCACGGCCACCTGTTCCTGCTTCGCCTACGACTATGTTACCAGAGTTAGCAGTCACTTTGAAAAGATTGCCGCCGATTTCTTCAAGACCTGAGTTATTTGCCACTGAAGCCATAGCCATTTTTGCCACAGCAAAGGTTTTTCCGTTGGTAAATTCACCTAAGATATTTCCTTTATCATCCACACGTATAGCGTCTGGTTTTAGGTTTCCTGAAGGATAACCATCGGTTGCTTGACTTGTGAGTGCTGAAGCTGAGTTTGAACTTACAAGTCCGTCGTTGCCTCCACTTGTTCCAAAGCTAAGCTTGATTTGTTGGTTTGGTGCTGCACCGTTGTTTGGTGAGAAATTTAAAGTTCTAGGATTGTATGAGGATAAAGATCCATCATTGTTAAATCTTGCTGTTCCTACAACGATATTGCTTGGACCTTCACCTGTGGTGTTGATTTCTGCAGGTTCTGGAACGCGGATGATCATTTGCCATTCGTTTCCTCCATCTTGAGTGGTGCTTTGTTTTACAAATTGCACCTCTAAGGTATGTTTAGAACCTAAAGAATCATAAATTTCAAGTCCGGCTGAGAAAGAGCTTAATTTTAAAAGTTCGCTTTGTTTGACTTGATTTCCTGCAGGGAAAACTCCATCAAGACCTTTAAAGATTTTAGTAAAGGCATCATTGGTACTTACTTTACCTAGGCTGTCTGTGTAAGAGGTAACATTAAAGCTCATATTGTGAGCACTAAAATCTAAAGTTGGACCACCTTGAGATAAAGTTGGACTTTTGCTAGTTTCATTAGGATTGGTGATAGAAAAGGCACCTGAGTCATTGATCACTACTTTAACACCTTCATTAACATCCCCTGCGGTAAATTTTCCACTACCATCATAATCAACCCCATATCTAGCGTCTCTTTGCAAAAGCTCTCTTAAATCTTCTGTAGAATGAAATACCCTCTCATCAGTATTTAATAAGGATCCATCATGAACTGCCTCATAATAATTCTTTGAAGCTGGATCATTAGGTGCTTGATTAGTAGCTCCTGGAACATAATTCGCTCCTCCATCAGGATTATACATAGGAGGGAGATCTTGAGCTGAAGAGCTATAGATGTATTTATGAGCTGTGATAACTTCTGCATTACGACCACCTGTTAATTGATTTTCTTGACCAGCAGTTCCTCCAGTAGCTGTCCATACAGAAGCATTATTTTGTGTTACAATTGTATGTGTAAACCTACCTTCAGCACCATCTTGTCCATCTGTCCAATTTGAAGTCCAAACTTCACCTGCTGTATTTTCTCTATTTACCACCAAATTAATATTTTTCATATTGTCAGTGGTGCCATTTGAGTTATCATTAACAAATTCTATACCGCTACCATCTTTGTTTTTAACAGCCTTTACTCCTGTACCTGGTCTGCTGTCATTAGCCACAGTAAAGGTGTTGATATAATTTACTGCTTCATCGATACTTTTAATATCTTCATTTTCAATTTTAACACCATTTAAAACTATGCTTAATTTAGTTTTTGTATTTTCATCACCCCAAAAAATATTTGTTTGATTGATATGATTATTTGCATCAAAAGCACTTACACCTAATTTATTGGTTTGGTATTTTGCATCAGCATAAGATACCCATATACCTTGGCCTTCTCGTAAATTTAGTCCTTGACCACTTCCATTAAATAAAGAAGCACAATCCACCCCTTTTTCAGTTACATCGATAGCGTTTTTAGAAGTGGTGTAAAATTGGGTTGTACCTGTATCGTTTTCATCTTTGGTTTCACCGGTTTTTTTATTGTAACCATGGATAGAATCTAAAGAATACAAAGGCCTACTGGCTGTGCCTATGTTTAAACCGCTGTTTAGGTTGGCTTTAATGGCAACTTCGGTTGATTTTGCCGCAGGGATGTGCATACCTGGATCGATAAAAATATTTTGAGGACTTCTTGAAGAATCGATGCTTTGAGTATCCCAGTCGATATTCCAACCTTGGACAACATAACCTGCGTTATTGACAAAATTTCCATAAGCGTCAAGTTTGAAATCCCCACTTCTTGTAAGATAATTTGTCAAACCTCCATTATCACTTACCATAAAAAAACCATCACCATTGATCGCAACGTCGGTATTTTTATCGGTAGTTTGAATCGATCCTTGAGAATGAATTCTTGTGGTTGAACTTACAGAAACACCGAGTCCAATTTGAAGTGGATTTTGTCCACCTCTACCATCAGTTGGCGCTGTAGCGATCTTAACCGTTTGACTAAACATTGTTCCAAAGTCAGCACGAGAATATTTAAAACCTGTCGTATTAACGTTAGAAATGTTATTACCTTCAACATCCATTGCTGTTTGATGTGCTTGAAGTCCGCTCACTCCGGACCAAAGTGATCTCATCATGGTTGAATCCTTTATAAAATATTGCTTTTTAACGCATTAGCGTTTTATGCAATTTTATAAGCAAGTTTTGTTCCAACTTTTGAATTTTTGAGTAGAAAATAAGAATTTTTTAGAAATTTTTGATCAAACACGCACTCTTAAATTTGCAGCGTGAGTTAAAGCTACTGCTATAGCGTCTGTGATGTCTAAAGGTTTGATTTCTTTGCTTAGTCCTAAAAGTCTTTTTACCATAAAAGCAACTTGTTCTTTTGTCGCTTTTGCTTTTCCTGTAACGGCTTTTTTAACTTGTAAAGGGGTGTATTCTGCAAAGTCTCCGTGAATTTGTAGAATTTTTAAACTCAAAGCTCCGCGAAATTGCGCAAGTTTTAAAACGGTTTTTGGATTATAAGCGAAAAAGATATCTTCTATGGCTACCTCATCAAATTGATGTGCTTTAAAGATCAGATCCAAACCTTCACAAAGCTCTGTGATTTGATACTGTAAGGTGCTAGGCTTGATTTTAATGAGTCCTGCTTCTATCAATACATTTTTATTTTTATCCGCCTCAATAATAGCATAACCGCAATTTCTTGAACCTGGATCAATCCCTAAAATTTTCATAACTAGCCTTATTAAAGATAAAAAAGGATTTTAACCTTTTTTTATAAAATTTAAGATAAAATTTATACAATTAAAAATTCTAAAAGAGAGATTATGAACCCAAGCGAGATACTCCTAGCTTTAAAAAAAGAATTAAGCGAAAACGAATACGAAAATTATATATCGATCTTAAAATTCAATGAAAAACTAAGCAAAGCTGATCTTTTAGTTTTTAACGCACCAAATGAACTTATCGCTAAATTCATACAAACAAAATACGCCCATCAAATTTCACATTTTTACGAAGTGCAAAGCGGGATAAAAGCCAATATCAAAATTCAAGCCCAAAATCAAAAACATAGTAAAAATACAACTAAAATCGATATCGCAAACACTAAAGAGCAAAGTACGATTTTAAATCCTTCTTTTACTTTTGAAAGTTTTGTGGTTGGGGATTCTAATAAATACGCTTATGGAGCTTGTAAGGCCATCACTCATAAAGATAAACTCGGCAAACTTTATAATCCTATATTTATCTATGGGCCAACAGGACTTGGAAAAACTCACTTACTTCAGGCTGTGGGCAATGCAAGTTTGGAAATGGGTAAAAAAGTGATCTATGCAACGAGTGAAAATTTTGTCAATGAATTCACTTCAAATTTAAAAAATGGCTCTTTAGATAAATTTCATGAAAAATATAGAAATTGCGATGTTTTACTCATAGATGATGTGCAATTTTTAGGCAAAACAGATAAAATTCAAGAAGAATTTTTCTTTATATTTAATGAAATCAAAAATAACAATGGTCAAATTATCATGACTTCAGATAATCCACCCAATATGTTAAAAGGCATCACAGAACGCTTAAAAAGCCGTTTTGCACATGGGATCATCGCTGATATCACTCCACCTCAACTTGATACTAAAATCGCTATCATAAGAAAAAAATGTGAATTTAATGATATCAATCTTTCTAATGACATCATAAATTACATCGCTACTTCTTTAGGGGATAATATAAGAGAAATTGAAGGGATCATCATCAGCTTAAACGCTTATGCAAATATAGTCGGACAAGAAATCACGCTTGAACTTGCAAAAAGTGTTATGAAAGATCATATCAAAGAAAAAAAAGAAAATATCAGTATAGAAGATATCTTAGCCTTAGTTTGTAAAGAATTTAACATCAAGCCAAGCGATGTGAAATCAAACAATAAAAAACAAAATGTAGTCACAGCTAGACGCGTTGCGATCTACCTAGCAAGGGAACTTACTAGCCTTACTTTTTCACAATTAGCCAATTTTTTCGTGATGAAAGATCATACGGCTATTTCACATAATGTGAAAAAAATCAAAGAATTGATGGAAGAAAATAGCGAAACAAAAATCAAAATAGAAGAATTAAAAAATAAAGTCTTAGCCAAAAGTCAAATTTAAGTGAAAAAAGGTGAAAAAAATAAAAAGGGTATGTGAAAAAAATAGAATTAAGCAAAGTATGATAAAATACAAATTTAATGATTTTTTGCTGAAAAATTTCACAATTTCAACAGCCCTATTATTACGACGAATTTAAAATTAAATATAAGCAAGGAGAAAAAATGAAACTCAGTATTAACAAAAATACACTTGAGTCAGCTATACTTTTATGTAATGCTTACGTTGAAAAAAAAGACTCTAGCACCATCACTTCACACTTACTTTTTCAAGCTGAAGAAGATAAACTCATCATCAAAGCGAGTGATTTTGAAATAGGAATTAATTATAAAATAAGAAAAATTCGCGTTGAAAGCAGTGGTTTTGCAACTGCAAATGCAAAAAATATAGCTGATGTTGT
Organism: Campylobacter sp. W0014; assembly: GCF_020135975.1. Lineage (NCBI taxonomy): Bacteria > Pseudomonadati > Campylobacterota > Epsilonproteobacteria > Campylobacterales > Campylobacteraceae > Campylobacter > Campylobacter sp. W0014. Next base: position 23,918 of record NZ_JACHTR010000008.1, read on the forward strand.
TAAAAGTTTAAACAATGAAGAAGTTATCTTAGAAACTATTGATAATTTCTTGTTTATAAGACAAAAAAGAACAAAATATAAATTGCCTATGTTTAATTATGAAGATTTTCCAGATTTTCCAAAAACAGAAGGGAAAAATCAATTTGATATTGATTCAAGTGATTTGAGTCGTTCTCTTAAAAAAATATTACCAAGCATCGATACTAATAATCCAAAATATTCTTTAAATGGTGCTTTTTTAGATATCAAAACTGATAAAATCAATTTCGTTGGAACTGATACTAGACGCCTTGCTGTTTATACTCTTGATAAAACTAATCCTCAAGAATTTTCTATAAGCATTCCTAAAAAAGCTATTATGGAAATGCAAAAACTTTTCTATGAAAAAATAGAAATTTATTATGATCAAAATATGCTTATCGCTAAAAATGATAATTTTGAATTCTTTACTAAACTTATCAACGATAAATTCCCAGATTATGAAAAAGTCATTCCAAAAGAATTCAAACAAACTCTTGAATTTTCAACTGAAGATTTTATAGATAGTCTTAAAAAAATCAGTGTCGTAACTGAAAAAATGAAACTTCATTTCAATAAAGATAAAATCATCTTTGAAGGTATCAGCTTAGACAATATGGAAGCAAAAACTGAACTTGAAATTCAAACAGGTGTAAATGAAGAATTCACTTTAACTATAAAAATAAAATATTTACTTGATTTTCTAATGTCTATAGAAGAAGAAAAATTCAATTTAAATGTTAATGAATCTAATCTAGCTTTCGTAGTTAAATCTCAAGGTTTATCTATGATCATTATGCCTATGATTTTGTAAGAAATTTTTTAAAAAGTTAGATAAAAAAGGAAAGATATGCAAGAAAATTACGGCGGAAGTAATATTAAAGTTTTAAAAGGCTTAGAAGCTGTTAGAAAACGCCCTGGTATGTATATAGGAGATACTAATATAGGCGGACTTCATCATATGATTTATGAAGTAGTGGATAATTCTATCGATGAAGCTATGGCTGGACATTGCGATACTATCGATGTAGAAATTACCACTGAAGGAAGCTGTATCGTAAGTGATAATGGACGTGGTATCCCTGTAGATATGCATCCAACGGAAAATATGCCTACTTTAACTGTTGTTTTAACCGTTCTTCACGCAGGAGGTAAATTCGATAAAGATACCTATAAAGTTTCAGGTGGTTTGCACGGAGTTGGGGTTTCTGTTGTCAATGCCCTTTCTAAAAAACTTGTAGCTACAGTTGAAAGAAATGGAGAAATTTATCGTCAAGAATTTTCAGAAGGTAAAGTGACAAGCGAATTTGGCGTCATAGGAAAAAGTAAAAAAACAGGAACGACAATTGAATTTTGGCCTGATAATACCATTTTTGAAGTAACTGAATTTGATTATGAAATTTTGGCAAAAAGATTTAGAGAACTTGCGTATTTAAATCCAAAAATTACGATTAATTTTAAAGATAATCGTGTAGGAAAAAGTGAAAGTTTTCATTTTGAAGGTGGAATTTCACAATTTGTAAGCGATATGAATAAAAAAGAAGCTTTAACAAAACCGATTTTCTTTAGCGTAGATGAAGAAGATGTTAATGTAGAAGTTGCTTTACTTTATAATGATACTTATAGTGAAAATTTACTCTCTTTTGTCAATAATATCAAAACTCCAGATGGCGGAACTCATGAAGCCGGTTTTAGGATGGGTTTAACTCGTGTGATCAGCAATTACATCGAAGCTAATGCTAATGCTAGAGAAAAGGATAATAAAATCACCGGTGAAGATGTAAGGGAAGGCCTTATAGCTGTTGTAAGTGTGAAGGTACCTGAACCGCAATTTGAAGGACAAACTAAAGGAAAATTAGGATCTTCTTATGTGCGTCCTATTGTTTCAAAAGCTAGTTTTGAATATTTGACTAAATATTTTGAAGAAAATCCTATCGAAGCAAAAGCCATTATGAATAAAGCTTTAATGGCTGCACGTGGTAGAGAAGCGGCTAAAAAAGCTAGAGAATTAACCCGTAAAAAAGAAAGTCTAAGCGTTGGAACTTTGCCAGGAAAATTGGCTGATTGTCAAAGTAAGGATCCAAGTGAAAGTGAAATTTATCTTGTTGAGGGTGACTCTGCGGGTGGTTCTGCAAAACAAGGACGCGAAAGATCTTTTCAAGCGATCTTGCCTTTGCGTGGTAAAATTCTTAATGTTGAAAAAGCAAGACTGGATAAAATTTTAAAATCAGAACAAATCCAAAATATGATCACTGCTTTTGGTTGTGGTATAGGTGATGATTTTGACATTTCAAAATTAAGATATCATAAGATCATCATTATGACGGATGCGGATGTGGATGGATCACACATACAAACCTTGCTTTTAACCTTCTTCTTCCGTTTTATGAATGAACTTGTGGCTAATGGACATATTTATCTTGCTCAACCACCACTTTATCGTTATAAAAAAGGGCAAAAAAAAGAAATTTATCTTAAAGATGAGAAAGCTTTAAATGATTATTTGATCGAGACAGGAATTGAAAGTTCTAATTATGAAGGTATAGGATTAAATGATCTTAAAGACTTTTTAAAAATCGTTGCCGCTTATAGATCGGTTTTAAATGATCTAAAAAAACGTTTTAATGTGATTTCTGTGATCCGTTATCTTATAGAAAATCCTGATTTTATCAAAGAAAACAATGAAGAACTTTTTAAAATCATCAAAGCATTTTTAGATAAACAAGGCCACAATATCTTAAATCATTACATTAATGAAAATGAAATTCGTATGTATATACAAACTGAAAATGGTTTAGAAGAGCTAATCATCAATGATGATTTATTTGCACATCCACTTTATGAAGAAGCAAATTATATCTTTAGTAAAATCAAAGAACGCGATTTAACTTTTGAAAAAGATATCTTAGAAATTTTAGATGAAGTTGAGAAAAATGCTAAAAAAGGAGCTTATATCCAACGTTATAAAGGTTTAGGTGAGATGAATCCTGAACAACTTTGGGAAACGACTATGGATCCAAGCATAAGAAGACTTCTTAAAATCACCATAGAAGACGCACAAAGCGCTAATGATACCTTTAATCTTTTCATGGGTGATGAGGTAGAGCCAAGACGCGATTATATCCAAGCGCACGCTAAGGATGTGAAGCATTTGGATGTGTGAATAAATAAAGAAGATTTTTTCTTCTTTATTTTAAAATAATTTAAAGATAATTTGATGAAAAAATATAGTTTTTTAGATTTGATTATAGAAGTTTTAAAAGAGAGTGAAATTCCTTTAAGTGCGAATGAAATTTGGCAATACGCTTTAAATAAAAATTTTGATAAAAAACTCCAAAGTTACCAAAATGGAACTTTAACTAAAACTCCTGTTGCAAGTTTAGCTGCTAAAATTTATGTTAATTTAAACGGCAAAGACTCTTTATTTTTAGTTGTTTCTAAAAATCCAACGAAATTTTGGCTAAAAGAAAGAGAAAATGAACTCAATCTTGCAAAATCAAAAAATATAGAAATTCAAAAAGAAGAAAGTAAATTTAGAGAAAGAGATTTACATCCTTTAGTGGTCAAGTTTTTATTTGAAAGTCCTGATTTTAATCTTTATTCTAAGACTATTTTTCATGAAAAGTCTCATAAAGGAAAAAGTGGTGAAAATGAATGGATTCATCCTGATATAGTAGGTGTGCATTTTCCTTTCAAAGATTATGAAGATGAAACTTTTAAACTTTGCAGGAATTTAAATCAAATTTCTTACAAAATTTATAGTTTTGAGCTTAAAATAAAACTTGATTTTTCAAATTTAAGACAAAGTTATTTTCAAGCCGTGAGTAATTCTAGCTGGGCCAATGAAGGTTATTTGGTTGCTTTGGAATTTGATGATGAGATTATGAATGAGCTTTGGAGATTAAACAATGCTTTTGGAATCGGTTTTATCAAGCTTGATGTTAGAGATATTAACGATTCTAAAGTGATCATTAAGGCTAGGGAAAAATCAAATTTAGATCTTATTACTTTAGATTTGTTGGTAAATAAAAATAAAGATTTTAATGAATTTATACAAAACCTAAACAAGGATATTAATATATCAGATATTGAAAGAATAGGATATAAATTTTATGATGAAATTTATAATGATGAAAAAATGCAAAAATATTTGAAAGATAAAAAAATCATTTAAAGATTTTTATCAAAAAAAGAAATTTACTTTTTTTGATAAAATTAAAATTATTTATTTTCTAAAAGAACAGCCAAAGGAACTCTTCTTCTAGTGTTGTATTGTTCTCCGTAGTATTTTTCAAGATAATTTAAAATCTTTTCTTCATCTTCAGCTGGAATTTCCCATAAGCCTTCTTCTGCTTGCATCCATCTAATAGCAGCTAACCAAGCTTGTTTGTTCGCGTGCATATTTGTAATGAGTCCTGAATTATGACAAGCAAGACAATTAGCTTCCACTAAAGGTGAAACAGGATCGATGATCAAACCTGTTTCTGGATTGACTTTATAATCTTGAGCAAGGGAAAAACTCAAGCTTAAAGTGAGTAAAAATAAAATTTTTTTAAACATGATCAAACTCCATATACATTCACTCTATGGCAAGCATTATTTAAATAACCGCCTGGATTCCATTGTGCTAAAACCATAGGTTGGCTTTTATTTTCACTATCGACTGCTCTAGCCCAAATTTCATAATATCCTTTTGTTGGGATGGAAACTTCAGCACTCCATTTTTGCCATGCTAAACGATTAAGTGGTTTTTCTACTTTAGCCTTAATCCAAGTTACACCATAATCACAACTTACAAAAACATCTTTTACAAACAATTCTCCCGCCCAAGCTTTTCCTCTAACTTCAAATTTTTTATTGACTTTTACTTGAGTGCCGTTTTTTACATTGGTGATTACAGATCTTACTGGCATTGATTCTATGATTTTTGTTTCGCCTTTGTAGCTAAAATCACCTGGCTTAACCGGAGTTACAGGAACTCTATAAGATCCTTCCATTTTTTCACCATCATGAACTTTATTTCTTACAACGATTTTGCTTAGCCATTTTCCACTTGTGCTTGCAGGATAACCTCCACAAACTAAACGTAAAGGATAACCATTGTATAGTGGGATGTCTTTTCCCTCATAAGCCCAAGCGACTAAGGTTTCATCTTGTAAAGCTTTAGAAATAGGAACACCACGACTAATAGGAGCGCTTTCTTCACCATTTAATTTAGTGTCTATTCCATAATATCCAATATAAACAGCGTCTTTTTTAAGACCACAATCTTCTAAAATATCTTTTAATCTTACTCCAGTCCATCTACCACAAGCCACAGCACCATAACCCCATTGAGTTCCTTTAGTGCTAGGTAAAACTTCTGCTCTTCCGTTTCCGCCACATTCAACAGTTAAGGCATAAGTATAAGTTTTAAATTTCTTTTTTAATTCATCTAAAGTATAAGTTTTAGAATTCACAACACTTTCGCCACCGATTTCTAAAGTCCAACCTTTTTTTAATCTTGCTTTGATGGTTTCTAGAGTTGGTGGAACACCGTTATTTCTAACAAAGAAATTTTCAGGTTTTGTAAAGTCGCTATCAAGAGCATAAATTTCTGTTTCTGCAGTCATTGGTCTATCACCATGATAGATCAAATCTTTTTTTCCTTCTAATTTAAAATTTGGTAATTCTTTTGCTAAAGCTTTACTGCCTAAAAAATTTTTAAAAGAAAAGCTAGACAATACGCTTATACCAAGCAAACTAACTCCTAAATTTTTTAGAAAATCTCTTCTATTTTCTTCATTGTGATCAGTTTTTTTCATTGTAACTTCCTTTTGATTTTTTTAATACGATAATTTTAGTATAATTTAAATAATCTAAATAATTTATAATATTAATGTTTTTAATTAAAAAAAATTATTATTTTAAAATAATAATGTAAAAAAAATGATTTAAAAATAAGTATTTTATAATAAAATAATATCTCTATGATTTTTTATAAAATCAAAAATTTAATAATGAAGGAAAAAAATTGACTTTACTTACAAATCCAGTTATAGTAAGCGTTTTATTGATGAGCTTACTTTGTTTGTTTCGTTTCAATGTGCTTTTAAGTCTTTTAATTTCAGCACTTGTAGCAGGAATGCTAGATCATATGCCATTAACAGAGAGTATGGACGTTTTGATTGATGGTATGCAAGGCAATTTAAAAACGGCTTTAAGTTATGTTATTTTGGGCGCGATCGCTGCAGCCATTTCTCGCACTCACTTAACAGCATATTTGATTAAAATAGTAAGTCATTTCATTTCTCATAAAAAATATTTATTGATTTTATCTATTGCTATAATTTCTTGTTTTTCTCAGAATTTAATCCCTATTCACGTGGCTTTTATTCCTTTGCTTATACCCCCACTTTTAAGTTTGTTTAATCGCTTAAAGATAGATCGTAGAGCAGTTGCTTGTGCATTAACTTTTGGTCTTACAACTCCTTATATGGTTTTGCCTGTCGGATTTGGTTTGACTTTCCAAGATCTTTTAAAAGATAATCTTGTAAAAAACGGCGTTAATGTAACTTTAAATGATGTTACTCATACGATGTATTTTGCAGCTATTTGCATGATTACTGGGCTTTTTTTAGCGATTTTTGTTTTTTATCGCAAACCAAAGGAATATAAAGAAATAGAATTAGCTAAAATCGACTTAGAAAATTTGCAAATGACGCGTAAAGAATGGGGTGTTTTAGCCGGATTGATTTTAACTTTAATTTTACAAATTATCACTATGAACTTGCCTTTATCAGGACTTTTAGGCTTTATTTTAATGGTTGTTTTAGGCGGGGTAAAGTATAGCAATGTTAATGAGATTTTTGATAATGGGCTTAAGACAATGGGATTTATCGCCTTCGTTATTCTTGTAGCGGCGGGTTATGGAGAAGTTTTAAGACATGGTGGAGCGGTGCAAGAACTTGTTAATTTTGTGATTCCATGGATAAAACAAAGCAAATTTTTAGCCATTTTTTTAATGCTTTTAATCGGACTTGTCGTAACTATGGGCATAGGAACTTCTTTTGGAACGATTCCTATCATTGCTACGCTTTTTTGTCCTATTTGTATAGAGCTTGGTTTTAGTATCCCTTTGACGATTTTTATTTTAGGGGTAGCTGGAGCCTTAGGAGATGCTGGAAGTCCTGCTAGTGAAACCACAATGGGAACAACTGTGGGTTTAAACGCTGACAAACAGCACGATCATATTAAGGATACTTGTATACCAACTTTTATTTTTTATAACGGCCCTTTGTTGATTTTAGGAAGTATTATTGCTATGTTTTTATAGTGTCTAGTTTGTATTTTTATTTATGTTATAATCCTTATAAATAGTGAAATCAATTTATAAGGAGTAAAAATGAATTTAGAGGATATTTTAGAAAAAAATCAAAGCATAGGACTTTATGATTCTAAAAATGAGCATGATGCTTGTGGGATTGCTGCTGTAGCTAATATACGTGGCATTGCTTCTTATAAAGTTATTTGTAATGCTTTAGAAATTTTGATGAATCTTGAGCATAGGGGAGGTTTTGGAGCTGAAGAAAATTCAGGAGATGGAGCTGGAATTTTAATCCAAATTCCACACGATTTTTTTAAAACTCAAGAATTAGGCTTTAAGCTTCCAAAAAAAGGTGATTATGCCGTTGCACAAATGTTTTTGTCACCTAATTTAGAGGCTAAAGAGGAAGCTAAGGCTATATTTTTACAAGGTTTAAAAGATAAAAATCTTGAATTTTTAGGTTTTAGAGAGGTTCCTTTTAATCCTAGCGATATAGGAGAGAGTGCTTTAAGGGCTATGCCTTATTTTTTACAAGCCTTTGTCAAAAAGCCTGATGAAATCAATGCAGGAATTGAATTTGAAAGAGTGCTTTATAGTTGTCGTCGTCTTATAGAAAAAAGGGCTTTACATGTACCTAAATTTTATTTTTCAAGCTTTTCTTCTAGGACTATTGTTTATAAAGGAATGTTACTTTCTACACAATTGAGTGATTTTTATCTTGATTTTAAAGATGTCAATATGAAATCAGCCATAGCTTTAGTGCATTCTCGTTTTTCTACCAATACTTTTCCAAGCTGGGAAAGAGCACATCCAAATCGTTATATGGTGCATAATGGTGAGATCAATACTATACGAGGTAATGTTGATGGCATCAGATCAAGACAAGATTTGATGCAAAGTGATTATTTTGAAAATTTGGATGAAATTTTTCCAATCATTGCTAAAGAAAGCAGTGATTCTGCTATGTTTGATAATACTTTAGAATTTTTGGCTTTAAATGGTAGAACTTTAGAAGAAGCTTTTATGATGATGGTACCTGAACCTTGGCATAAAAATGAAAATATGCAAAGTCATAAACGTGCATTTTATGAGTATCATTCTTTATTGATGGAGCCTTGGGACGGTCCTGCAGCCATAGTTTTTACAGATGGTGTGATTATGGGGGCGAGTTTAGATAGAAATGGTTTTCGTCCTTCAAGGTATTACCTTACAAAAGATGATATGTTGATACTTTCTAGTGAGACAGGGGCTCTAAAAATCGATGAACAAAATATCAAAGCTAAAAAACGTTTAGAGCCAGGAAAACTTTTACTTGTCGATACTGCAAGGGGTAGAGTAGTAACTGATCATGAAATTAAAGAACATTATGCCAATGCTAAACCTTATCAAAAATGGCTTACAAATTTGATCGATCTTGAAAAACAAGATGGTGGAGTTTATGAGCATAAATTTTTAAAGCAAGATGAAATTTTTAAACTTCAAAAAATTTTTGGTTGGGATGAAACCAAATTTAGTATTAAGACTATGGCGCAAAATGCTAAAGAAGAGATTATTTCTACTGGAGTTGATACACCTTTAGCCGTTTTATCTAAAAACTATCAACCTTTATATAATTATTTTAAACAGCTTTGTGCGCAAGTGACTAATCCTCCACTTGATTATATACGAGAAGAAATTGTAACCTCTACAAGAATTTATTTAGGTTGCGAAGGAAATTTGTTAAAGCCTGATGAAAAGAATGCTAAGCGCGTGAAAATTTCTTTACCAATTATCAGTAATGAAGAATTATTTAAAATTAAATCTTTGAAAAATTTTAAGGTGAAAGAATTTTCCATACTTTATGATTATTCTAAGATGAATTTAGAAAAAGCTTTGGATAATCTTTTTATAGAAATAGAAAAAGAGATAAAAAAAGGAACTTCTATCGTGATTTTAAGCGATAAAGGAGCCGATGAAAATAATGCTTATATCCCTGCTTTACTTGCGGTTTCTGGGGTGCATAATTATTTAGTGAGAAAAAATTTAAGAACCCATACAAGTATCATTATAGAAAGTGCAGAACCTAGAGAAATTCATCATTTTGCTTGTCTTTTGGGTTATGGTGCTACTGTGATTAATCCTTATTTGGTCTATGAAAGTATTTATAAACTCATTCAAGATAAAGAACTTGATTTAAGTTATGAAAAAGCGGTGGAAAATTTTATCCATGCAAGTTCAAATGGTATAGTAAAAATCGCCTCTAAAATGGGTGTTTCTACTTTGCAAAGTTATAATGGATCGGCACTTTTTGAATGCTTGGGATTAAATTCTAAAATGATTGATAAATATTTTGGCTCTACCATCTCTCGTATAGAGGGTATTAGTTTGCATGATTTTGAAAAAGAATTTCTTCATTTTTATAAAAATGCTTTCAATGAGCAAACTTTTAAAGAGGAGCATTTAATTGATCCTATGATTGTTTTTAATCTTCAAAAAGCGTGTCAAAATAATGATTATAAAATTTTTAAAAAATATTCTTCTTTGGTTGATGAAAAACAAGTAACATTGCGTTCTTTAATGGAATTTGATTTTAATGAAGCTATCAGCATCGATAAAGTAGAAAGTGTAGAAAGCATAGTAAAACGTTTTAGAACCGGTGCAATAAGCTATGGATCAATTTCTAAAGAAGCTCATGAGTGTTTGGCTATGGCGATGAATAAAATAGGCGCAAAGTCAAATTCAGGTGAGGGTGGAGAAGATGAAGAACGTTATGAAAGCGATAAAAATTCCGCTATAAAACAAGTTGCAAGTGGCCGTTTTGGAGTGGATTTAAATTATTTAATCCATGCAAAAGAAATTCAAATTAAAGTTGCCCAAGGTGCAAAACCTGGAGAAGGAGGGCAATTGTTAGGTTTTAAGGTTTATCCTTGGATCGCAAAAGCTAGACATTCTACTCCAGCTGTTACGCTTATTTCTCCGCCACCACACCATGATATTTATTCTATTGAAGATTTGGCTCAGCTTATTTATGATTTAAAAAATGCAAATAAAGACGCGAAAATTTCAGTCAAACTCGTCAGTGCAAATGGTATAGGAACCGTTGCTGCAGGTGTTGCAAAATCAGGAGCTAATTCTATTTTAATTTCAGGTTATGATGGAGGAACAGGAGCAAGCACTAGAACTTCAATTTCGCATGCTGGAATTCCTTGGGAATTAGGGCTTGCTGAGGCACACCAAACCCTTATTTTAAATAAACTTAGAGATAGAATAAAATTAGCAGTTGATGGCAAACTTATGACCGGAAGAGATTTAGCCATAGCAGCGCTTTTAGGAGCTGAAGAATTTGGCTTTGCAACAGTAGTTATGATTGTAATGGGTTGTAGTATGAATAAGGTTTGTCATCTTAATACTTGTCCAGTTGGAATCGCTACTCAAGATGCAAAGCTTAGAAAAAACTTTAAAGGTAAGATAGATGAGGTTGTTAATTTTATGTATTTTATAGCCGAAGAATTAAGAGAATACATGGCTAAATTAGGTTTTAAACGCTTAGATGATATGATAGGTCGTGTGGATAAACTTCATCAAAAAAGCGCGCAAGCTAAAGCAGGAAAAATTAATTTAGATAAAATTTTAAAATCTTTATCCACTTACAATAAAACCGCAGTGCATTTTAAAGATTATAAAGATAATAAACTTGAAAAAACGATTGATTATAGAATTTTACTCCCACTTTGTAAAAATGCTATAAAAGAACCGATCAAACTTTCTTTAGAAGTGGGCAATCAAAGCAGGACTTTTGCTACTATGCTCTCAAGTGAAATTTTAAAAACTTATGGAAAAGATGCTTTAATGGAAGATAATATTCATATTAAAGCTATAGGAAATGCTGGAAATAGTTTTGGGGCTTTTTTGATCAAAGGGATCAAGCTTGAGATTATCGGAGATAGCAATGATTATTTAGGTAAAGGCTTAAGCGGTGGAAAAATCATTGCTAAAATTTCAGATGAGGCGACTTTTTCACCTGAGGAAAATATCATCGCTGGAAATGCTTGTTTGTATGGTGCAACTGAAGGCGAAGTTTATCTTGATGGTATAGCTGGAGAGAGATTTTGTGTGAGAAATTCAGGAGCTAAAGCTGTGGTTTTAGGAATGGGAATTCATGGATGTGAGTATATGACAGGTGGGCTTGTAGTCGTGCTTGGTGATGTGGGCGCTAATTTTGCAGCTGGAATGAGTGGAGGTGTTGCTTACATACTAGGAAGGCACAATGAAGTTCATGTTAATACGGAGCTTGTGGATATTAAAGATTTAAACGCTAAAGACGAAAAAGAATTAAAAAAGATGATAGAAAAACATGTTTTTTATACTGATTCAAAAAAAGCTAAGGATGTACTAGATAAATTTGATAAGAAAGATTTTTTTAAGATTATGCCAAGGGATTATGAAAAAATGCTAAAAATTCTTGAAATTTGTAAGCATGAAAAAGATCCAGATTTGGCAGCTTTTTTGAAAATTACACAAAAGTAAATAAACTAAAATGTTAGTTTAAAACTTTTTCTATGTAGTTTGCAAGTTCCAAATTTGGCTATTAATTCTCTATGAGTTTTGGTGCCATAGGCTTTATTTTTTTCAAATTCATAATAGGGGAATTCTTTAGCCAAAAAATTCATAACTCTATCTTTACTTACTTTTGCAAGTATGCTAGCTGCGCTTACTTGTAAAATTTTAGCGTCTGCCTTAACTAGAGTTTTAATACCACTAATTCCAAAATTTGTATTGCCATCGTATAAAAAATGAGAATATATTTTAAAATGCCTTTTTATAAGCATCAAGCCTGTTTTTAAACAAGTGCTAAGCCCTAGAGTATCGATTTGTTCAGATGAAAAAGCTAAGATGAGATAGTTTGAATTTTGTATGATAATCTCATAAAGTTCTTCGCGTTTTTTTTCGCTGAGTTTTTTAGAATCGCAAAGTCCGTCTATTTTTTTATTAAGCTTGCAAGCTGCCATCATCATAGGACCTGCTAAAGCTCCGCGTCCTGCTTCATCTATGCCTATTAAATTTTCATCATACCTAGGTAAAAGTTCATTTTTTGAAAATAAAAGTTTCATAGAGATATTTTACTAAATTTATATCAAATTGTATTTATGAGGAGTTTTACAAGCCTTAATATAAGGCTTGTTTAATTAACCTAAAAATTCTCTTTTAAAATATTCTCTTGGAGCTTTACATAAAGGACAAGCAGCAGGAGCTTTTTTGCCACGATGGATATGTCCGCAAACTTCGCAAACCCACAAATCTTCTTCTTCGCTATTAAAAAATTCTTCTTCTTCAAGCATTTTTTTAAGAGCTAGATATTCTCTTTCATGTTCAATTTCTACTTTTCCAATAGCAGTAAACAATCTTGCTATAGCTTTTTTACCTTCATCTTCTGCAATTTTTGCAAAATTTGGATACATAGTTGTATGTTCGTAATTTTCACCTTCTGCTGCGGTTACAAGATTTTTTGTTGTCACTTCTAAAGGTTTGCCATCTACGATTTCATGATAAGCTTTAAATTCAGCTCTTGCGTGCCATTTTTCATTTTCGGCAGCTTCTCTAAAATGTCTAGCAACTGCATGCCATCCTTCTTCTTCTGCAACATCAGCAAATAAGTCGTATTTGTTTCTAGCCATAGATTCACCCGCAAAAGCTTTCATGAGATTTACAGCTGTCAAATCTGTTGTAATGCATTGCATTTCTTCGCCACAACAGGTAAGTTTTCCTCCACCTACAACTTGAATTTCGACTTCATTGCCGCATTTTGAGCATTTATAAGTTTCGTATTGTCTCATTTAGACTCCTTATTTAAATATGAGTGCGTATTGTATTATAAAAAAATATTTTTGTCAATTGATAATTTTTATCAATTATAAATATTTGATGAAAATTCAAAGCATCTAGTTAAAGATGCTTTTATATTTCAACTTCTTTCGTGATGCGATTTCTTATATCTCGACGCACGATTTCTATACCCCAAAGCCAAACTATGTGTCCAAAAATTTCAGATAAATGTTCATCAAAAGGAATTTCTGAAAGCGGTGGAACTTCTGCAATTAAAGGCATAACAATCACATGGGCAAAAAGATAAACAAAAAATCCAAAAACAGCTCCTTGATACATTGTGATTTTATGCCATTTTTCTGCTATCATACAATATGTGATTGCAAATACAATAGAAAATCCCACATGGACTATAAAAATTGACAAAGGCATTTGCATACCTGAAAATGTATAAGTCCAATCTGTAGGCAATCCTAATTGCTCTAGAAAAATTTTAGGCGGAGTTACGCGTTCTAATGTATCTATTGGCCAAAATACATTAGGATTTCGTGGAGGAAAAGGCACTTTCCCATCCCCATTTTACAATTGCACCAAAAACACCTGCTAAAATCCCTATAAAAAATGCTAGAGTGTATTTTCTATCAGTTTTCATAGTCCCTCCTTTTTAGATTTTTGATTACAATTTCATTCTACTGCATTCAATATATTTTGTCAATAAATTTATTTTAAATTTTAAAGTATTCTTTAAGTTTTGTACATATTTCGAAAAAATTGACTCCATCTATAGTGCGGTTTTTTTCGAAAAATTCATACATTCCTAAAAAACCACCTTCAAGCTCTTTGGATTTAACACCATAACTTATGCTAAGTCCTGCTTCTATAAAAGCAGCGAGTTTATCGCAGTATTTTAAAGCTTTTCCATCAATTGCACCAAAATCATTTTCATTAAAAGAACTCAAGCTTCCGCTACAAAGTTCTATTTTTTTATTTTTATAGGTGCGATTTTCAAATTCGTTTTTTACAAAATTAGGTTCTCCAGCTCTTCCTTCTCTAATGCCTAATATAAAAGAAAATTCCGCTCTTAAATTTTCAGGTACAAAAGGAAGAATTTTTTCATTGATTAGTTTCATTTCATAATCATTTATAATTTCATGAAGACCTTCTATGCCATATTTAACAGGACTAATAATATCTCTTGTAAGGCTTTCTGGCAAGTCGTGGAATAAAGCGCAATAAAAATTATTTTCCAATCTTTTATCACAAGCTTTGATTTTTAAAGAATAAAAATAACCCAAAATGGCAACCACTAGCATATGTCCAAGTACTGCAGTTTCTGGAATTCTTGGAGTTTGTGCCCAACGTTTTTGAAAGCGTAACCTCCCGCTAAGATCGATTATTTTCGCTATTTTTTGATTTAAAGCGATTTTTCTAGCTCCTATTAACTCGTAATAATCTTCCAATTCTTCTTCAACTTTGTTTTTAATATCATCAATATCATTTAAAAAAGCTGAGGTTTGATAAACGATATTAAATTCCCATCTAGTAGCAAAATAAGAAGCGGCCTTTAAAATGAGTCTTTCTTTAGCATAGGAATTATTATTAAGATAATTTTCAAAACGTTTAAGAAAATTCCCATCTTCAATATCTGCTATCATGGGCTCGATTTTACTTAAAACCCAAGCGTTAACCTCATCTTTTTTTTGACGTACGATTTCATGATAAACATCAGGGCGTATATCAGTAACCACAACGCGACTTAAAAATTCAAAAATACCTCCTTCTATGATCATTTTCATATCCACATCTTTTTCCATTTTGGCAATAAAATAAGCAATAATAAATTTATGCGCTTGCTTATCAAGCTCAACTAAATTTGCCATTCTTGGATAATCATTCCAGCGACTAATAGAAGCGGCTTTAAAAATATGTTCTATGAGTTTTATATTTATCATAAAATTGCCTTTTTATAATTTTAGATTAAAAAATTCGTTAAAATTACAAAAATTATAACAAATTAAGGATAAAAATGAGTAAAAAAGCACTTTGCATAATCAGTGGTGGAATGGACAGCACTTTGTGTGCTTATTTGGCAAAAAAAGAAGGTTATGAGATCGTAGCTTTGCATTTTGATTATGAGCAAAGAACTCAAGAAAAAGAAAGAGAATGTTTTGAAAAAATTTGCCAAGCTTTAAAAGTTGAAAAATCTTATATTTTGGATGTAAGTTTTATTAAAATTATAGGAGGAAATGCTTTAACCAATAAGGATTTAAATATACCTAAAAATGAACTTCTTTTAAATAGCGACACTCCACCTATAACCTACGTTCCTTTTCGCAATGGAATTTTTTTAAGCATTGCAGGATCTTTAGCCGAAAAAGAAAATTGTGAAAGTATTTTTATAGGGGTTGTGGAAGAAGATGGCAGCGGTTATCCTGATTGTACTTGTGAATTTATAGAAAAAGCAGAGAGTTTTATCAATAATGGAACGAGTAAAAATTTTAAAATCTCTTTAAAAACCCCGCTTATAAATCTCAACAAAGGGCAAATCGTTGAGTTAGCTTTAAAAGAAAATGTGCCTTTGGAGCTTACTTGGTCTTGTTATGAAAGCAATGATGAAGCTTGTGGAGAATGTGATAGCTGTTTGCTTCGTTTAAAAGGCTTTAAAAAAGCAGGAGTAAAAGATAGGATTAAATATAAAAATGATTAGACACTATAAAGAATTAAGCAAAACTCAAATAGAAAATCTTTTAGGGCTTTGGGAAGAAAGTGTTAAAGCAAGTCATGATTTCTTAGATGAAAAGAATTTTAAAATTATTAAAAAATATTTAATGGATTTTGATTTTAAAAAATTAGAATTTTTATTTGCTTATGAAAAAGATGAATTGACAGGTTTTTTAGGTTTTCATCAAGAAGAAATTCAAATGCTTTTTATACACCCTTTGTTTTTTAATCGAGGTTTTGGATCTCAACTTTTAAAAAAGGCGATGCAGGATTTTAAGTTAAATAAAGTAGAAGTTAATTTTGACAATAAAAAAGCTTTAAAATTTTATCAAAAATTTGGCTTTCAGATTGTAGAGGAATATCAAGATGATTTTGGATTTAAGCTTTTAAAAATGCAAAAGTCCTAGTTTAACTAGGACTTGAGTTTTAATTTAGAGTAAAGAGTTTATTAGCTCCATCTTGATAAGAAAGAATATTGATTTTTCCATCTTTAAAGAAAATACTTCTTGCATTAGTTATAGTATTTGGAAAAGATAGAGTTTTGACAACTTCTTCTTTAACTGGATCAATCACTGCTATAACATTATGATTTTTACTTAAAGCGTATATTTTTCCATCTTTATCAGTCATTGAAGTGATATAAAGATCCCCTAAAGTTTTACCTTCTTTAAGATCTGCTTTTGGTGTAAATTCTGCAGATAAAATAAGATCTTTTAAAGAGTATTTAGAGATAACAAAGGTTTTAGCATCTTTATTGTTTGGAACTGTAGCAAGATAAAAATATCGATCATCTGTAGTCATGCTTGCTACGTGATTAAATTTAGATCTTATAGTGCTTAATCTTGCACGACCCAAATCTTTTCCTTGACCTTCAAAATGATTAGCCCCCTTTACAAAATCAGCATACTGTAAAGCATCATTTGCGTTTGGATTTTTCTTAAATCTTAAAAGAGTTTTGTTAGAACCCATAAGGATAAATTTATCATTCATGTAAGGAATAATTCCCATGATAGGGTCGATACTTGCTGAAAAATAAGGATCAAGTTCAAAACTATCTTTTGTGGTGAAATTGTTATCTAAGAAATAAACATCCCATTTAGAACTTGCTACAAATTCATTATTGATAAAATCTAAAGTATTAATTGCTTTGTTTAAATTGATAGTTTGTTCATCTAATATTTTAAGATTTTCATCAATTTTTGCAAATGGAGAATTATTAACATCATTGTCAAATTTGACTCCTAGTTTATCGCTTGCTGGCGCAAAAGCATAATCAGGAGCTTTAACATCACGTTTTCCCAAGAAAGAGATGTTTTGCCACAATCCATTCCAGCTATCTGTACTCCAAATTATATATTTTGGATTAAGAGTAAATCTTACAGGATCTCCTTGACCTACATAAGGAAATATACCAGTTCCAACAAAGGCTTGAAAAACATTTGAGGCTACAATAATAGCGCTAATAACAACAGCAGCAAGTGAGAAGCTAGTGTATTTTCTAAATTTTTCGCCATTTAATTCTTTATCAAAAGCACTGAATTTTGGTGCAAAAATGAAAATTAAGCCTAAAAGCAATACAACTGCCCAAAATACAACTTCAGCCCAAAAATAGGTATGAATTCCAAAAACAGGTAAGCCAAAACCTTGATCCAAATCTTCCATAGCGTGGTTTCCGTAATGAGCAAAAGACTGGTAAAGACCTGCTGCAGTCATGATTAAAAGAGCGGCTAGATATTTTCCTTTCATTCCATAACGAACTATAAAAAGAGCCATTACCCCGATAAAAATCATCGCTTCTCTTTGTCCCCAGCAAAGCACACAAGGGCTGTCAGCTAAAAAATAACCAAAAATAATATTTGCAGTTCCTACAGGTAAAAGTATGATTAAAAAACCTGCTAGGCACATTAAGGTATAAAATTTTTTTGCTTTATTAATTTCATTCATTTTTTATCCTTTTTACAAATTCATTATGGTTAAAAGTCCAGTTGATTTGTGACCAACATAAAAAACAATCATCATAAGCCAAGCTATCATCACTAAGCTAAAAGCCAAATTTTCTTTTTCTGGTTTTTTAATGATGAGTATTAAGGCAACAAAAATTAATAAAAGTTCCAAAAACTCCATAGTAACTCCTTTTTAGGTAAAGTTATTAAATTGTACCTCATTAAAATAAAATAAACATAAAATATTTAATCCATATTTATAAAATACGGATTAAATTATTTGAAATTATTAAGTTTTTGTGAAAGTTTAGAAGCTCCATTAAAGACATTGCTAGAAATATTATTAACTTCGCAGGAAAGATCCTTAATAAGATTAGCAAGTTCATTTACTTTATCGACGCTGTCTCTTAAAATAAACATTTTTTCTTGCACCTCTGTGCTTTTATCTTTCATAACTTGAGTCGATTTTATAGAGCTTTCCAGCTTGTGCATAGAGTTAATAAGTTCTTGTTGCAAACTATTGGTTTTCTCTGAAGTTTCTTTCATAGATTCATGAATGAGATCCATTAAAGATTTGTTATCATTGATTTGCTGAACGATAGTATTAACAGTGGCATTGATACTTAAAAGAGATTTACTTGTTTTATCAGCAAGTTTTCCAACCTCATCAGCAACAACAGCAAATCCTCGTCCATGCTCTCCCGCTCTAGCTGCTTCAACAGCTGCATTAAGAGCAAGTAGATTGGTTTGATCGGCTATATCTCTAACAGAATTAGTAATTTCGATGATATTGTCAGCACTTTGAGTTAAATTATCCATATTGACAACAACATTTTGTTCTTTTGCGTTATTTTCGTAAATAAGATCAACAAGTTGAGTAAGGGTATCTCCTACTTTATTCATGAGTAAATGCATATCTTGCATATTATCAACGCTTTCTTGTGCTAAATTTCCAGCTAATGCGATGTGATCATCTAAAACATTAGTGATTTCTTTCACATTTTCAATTTGATTATTTTGAGAAGTTGAACTCTCTTCAAGGGTATCAGCATTATTTTTTAATTGTTTAGAATTTTTATAGTTAGCTTCTGCATTTTCGATAGCTTCAAGTACAGAATTTTGTACAACCGAAATAAAGGTGTTAATATGTGCCGCACTTTGTCCTAATTCGCTTTTTGGATCTATATTTAAACGAGAGGATAAATTTGCCTCTTCGCTGGCTAGATTGGTGCTTAGTTTTTCTAAAATTCTCACAGGAATAATAATTTTTTTCAAAGTAATAGAAATAAACAAAATCAGCAAAACAAAAACCAAAGCAAAAACTCCAATCGCTACGTATAGTTTTTGTATATTGATTTTATCAATATTTGACTGTGTGATTTGATTAAGGCGATCAAGCTCTTTAGCCAGTGTATTATTAGAATAAATAGTTGAATCACCCTGCATAATTTGAATTTGTTTTAAAATCATTTTGTAATGGGTTGCGAAAAGCTCTAAAGTGTCATTATTTTTCATCAATGATAAATTTTGTATCAAGGCATCTAAATGCTTTAAAGTACTTTTTTCTAAAACATTTTCTGTTGCAATAATTCTAAGGATAGAATTTATTGTTTTTAAATTTTTAGAATCTTTTTTACTTAAGTTATTTTCAGTTTCATCAAAATAATCTTTAGCTAATTCAAAAAGATAAAATTTAGAATTGACCGCGATAGAATTAGCTGACTTAAAATGATCTAGTTGCGCTAATTTTTCTTTAAAAATAGTTTCAACATAAGAATCATCAATCCCTAGTTTTTTTAGTTTTTTTAGCATATCTTTCATTTGTTTAATTGCTACAACACTTTCATCGTAATTGATAAAATCAAAGCTATTTTGAAAAACTTTATCGATGCGTGTATTTAAGATTTGAAGAGTTTGTAGAGTATTTATAATTTCTTTAGAATTTTTACTTGAAGTGTAATTATTAAAAATAATTCCTAATAATATAAAAATAGCAATTAATGTACAAATTGCTAAAAAAATAAACTGATATAAAAAAGAAATTTTTTTATTAGATGTTGTCATCATATTCTCCTGTTAGGCTTTCTAGAAAAGCTACTATATTATCTACGGTTTCTTGGGTTAAAAACTTTCCAAGTTGATAGTAAGCCATAAATTGAACACAAGCATCTAAAGTTGGTATACTTCCATCATGATAATAAGGAGCTGTTTTAGCTATATTTCTAAGACTTGGTACCTTAAATACCATCTTATCGCTCTCTTTTTTTGTTATCTCATAGCGTCCTAAGTCTTCTTGATTAGGATATTCTTGAAAAATACCAATTTTTTGAAACATATTGCCACCTATATTTTGTCCTTGGTGGCAAGAAATACAACCTTGAGCTTTAAATTCTTCGTAGCCTCTTTTTGCTTTTTCGGAAATCGCATTCTCATCCCCCTTTAAATATTTATCGAAAGGAGAATTTGGGGTGATAAGTGTTTTTTCAAATTCTGCAATTGCATCAGCTATATTATCTACGCTAACCTCTCCATAAATATCTTCAAAACTTTTTACATAATCAGCGTTCGCATTAATTTGTTTTAAAAGAAATTCTGGAGTTAAGCCCATTTCCTTAGGATTAAATAAAGGCACCTTTGCTTGATCTTGTAAATTCTGCGCTCGCCCATTCCAAAATTGAACAAAATTAAATACAGAATTAAAAGTGGTTGGTGTATTAAAAGGCGTATCTAATTGATTATTTACCCCATTTGAATTTACGGTATTATCAACTCCATAATTATTAATATTATGGCAGGTATTGCAAGATACTTTTCCATCTTTGGATAAAGAAGTATCCATATATAATTTTTTTCCAAGAATAGCTTTTTGTTTATCATAAGGTATTTTATCTGGAAGCGGATCAACCATATCGATTGCAAATGATGTTGTTATTAAAAGTAGTATTGTATAAAATATTTTCATTGGTTCTAATTTCCTTAATTTTATTATAAAGTTTTATAATCATAATGTAAAATTTATTAATTAATAATAAATTTTAAAAGTATTTTGCTTAGATATGTAAAGCTTTGATAAATTCATTTTCAATATTTTTTTTAGAATTAACGATAAACTGGCAATCTTTAAAAGTAAATTTTAAAGATTTGGCGTGCAAACATAAGCGTTTTGCTCCTGTTAGATGAATTCTTTCTTCTAGATTTATTTTTCTATCTAATATCGCTTCAATCTCTTCTTTTTTTAAACCATAAAGCGGATCACCCAATATAGGATGTTTTGCATGATATAAATGAATTCTTATTTGGTGTTGTCTTCCTGTTAGAGGTTTGCAAAGTAAAAGTGTGCAATTGTACTTAGGAAAAAAATTCAAAATTTCAAATTCAGTCAAAGCTTTTTTTCCTTTTTCACAAATTTGCATTCTGGTTTTTACATCGTGATAATTTTTGACTAAATTTATGCGAGCATTAATTTTAAAATTTTTTTCTATTTTTCCCGAAACCAAAGCTAGATACTCTTTTTGAATTTGTTTTTTTTCAAACATGGTTTTAAATTGAATTTGAGCGTGTTTATTTTTTGCAACAAGAATTAACCCACTCGTTTCTTTATCAAGACGATGAGCTATAGAGGCTTGTTTTCCCCATAAATGCCAAATTTCATCACTAAGACTGTATTGACAATGTCTTCCATTGGGATGGCTAAGAACGCCACTTGGTTTTTCAAGTACGGCAAAATCTTCATTTTCAAATACAATCTCCACTCCCTTTGGATGGGTTTCATAAACAATTAATTCTACGGTTCCATTTAAAATTTTATTTTTTTCTTCAACTAATTTTCCATCGCAAAAAAGTCTTTTTTTATCGATCAGTCTTTGCGCCTCATTTATGGGAATTTTCAAGGCTTCCATAAGGACTTGAAATGCCTTTTTTCCATTATTGGGTAGTTTTGTTTTGATATAGGGCATTTAACTTCTTTCTTAGAATTTTTTAGATAGAATTCCATTTTTTCATTTTAAAATTATAGCTAAAAAGGTTTAAAAGCATGGTTGCAAGATATAGCAGAGAAATTATGGCTAAAAAATGGGATATTAAAGCCAAATATGATGCATGGCTAAAGGTAGAATTAGCGGCTGTAAAAGCTTGGAATAAATTAGATCTTATTAACGATACTGATTGTGAAAAAATCTTAAAAAATGCAAAATTTGATATCGATAGAATTGATGAAATTGAAAAAACAACTAAACATGATGTTATAGCTTTTCTTACAAGCGTGAGTGAAAGTTTAGGAGAAGAGAGTCGTTTTGTGCATTATGCAATGACGAGTTCTGATTGTATTGATACTGCGGTTGCTTTGCAAATCAAAGAAAGTTTAGAGCTTATTCTAGAGGATATCTCTTTACTTTTGGAAGCTATAAAAAAACGCGCCATGGAACATAAAAATACCTTAATGGTCGGAAGAAGCCATGGAATTCATGGCGAACCTATAACTTTTGGTTTGGTTATGGCAATTTGGTATGATGAAATTTTACACGCTAAAGATCTTATAGAGCACGCTAAAGAAGTGATTAGTTATGGAAAAATCAGTGGCGCAATGGGAAATTTCGCTCACGCTCCTTTGGAATTTGAAGAAGAGGTTTGCAAAAATTTAGATCTTAAACCTGCTCCAGTTTCTAATCAGGTTATCCAAAGAGATCGTTACGCACAAGTAATTTCAGCAATTGCTATTTTAGCTTCATCTTGTGAGCAAATTGCTGTAGCAATAAGACATTTTCAAAGAACGGAAGTTTATGAGGCTGAAGAATTTTTTAGTGCAGGGCAAAAAGGAAGTTCAGCAATGCCACATAAGAGAAATCCAGTTTTGAGTGAAAATATTACAGGGCTTTGTAGAGTTATTCGATCTTTTGTTACACCGGCATTGGAAAATGTTGCACTTTGGCATGAAAGAGATATTTCTCATTCTAGTGTAGAGAGATTTATTTTACCTGATGCTTTTATAACAGCAGATTTTATGCTTGCACGTCTTACGAATTTGATCGAAAATCTTTTAGTTTATCCAGAAAATATGATGAAAAATTTAAATCTTACAGGAGGACTTGTTTTTTCTCAACGTGTTTTACTAGAACTTCCTTTTAAAGGAATTAGTCGTGAAGAAGCTTATAAAATCGTTCAAAGAAATGCTATGAAGGTATGGGCTGATTTACAAAATGGCAAAGAGGCGATCAATAATAAAAATGAAAGTTTATTTTTAATCGCACTTTTAAATGATGAAGATTTAAGAAAAAGTTTAAGCGAGGAAGATATACGTAAATGTTTTAATTATGATTACTATACAAAAAATATTGATGCTATTTTTGCAAGAACATTTAAATAATTAAGCAAGGGAAACAATGAAAGTTATAAAAAGAAATGGCCGAACAGAAGAATTAGATATTTCTAAAATTAAAAAATGCACTTCTGATGCTGTGAGAGACCTAGAAGGTGTGAGCCTAAGCGAATTAGAACTTGATGCAAAAATTCAGTTTAGAGATGGAATTTCAACCGAAGAAATTCAAAAAACTCTTATTAAAACGGCTGTAGATAAGATAGATATTGATTGTCCAAATTGGACTTTTGTTGCTGCTAGACTTTTTTTGTTTGATTTGTATAAAAAAGTTAATGGAATGAATCGTTATAATCATTTACGTGATTATTTTGAAAGAGGAGAAAAAGAAGGAAGAATTTTACTGGGCTTAAAAGAAAAATATGATCTAGATGATTTAAATGATTATATCAAGCCTGAGCGCGATATGCAATTTACTTATTTGGGTGTTAAAACTTTATATGATCGTTATTTGATTAAAGATAGCAAGGGTATGCCTATAGAACTTCCACAGCAAATGTTTATGGCTATAGCCATGTTTTTAGCACAAAATGAATTTAATCCTGGAGAATGGGCTAAGAAATTTTATGATTTGATTTCTAAATTTGAAATTATGCTTGCTACTCCGACTCTTTCGAATGCTAGAACCACTAGACATCAACTCAGTTCTTGTTATATAGGAAGTACTCCTGATAATATTGAAGGCATTTTTGATTCTTATCAAGAAATGGCACTTTTATCTAAATTTGGCGGTGGTATAGGTTGGGATTGGTCTAAAGTTCGTGCTATGGGTGGAAGTATAGACGGACATAAAAATGCAGCTGGGGGAATCATTCCTTTTTTAAAAATTACAAATGATATTGCGGTGGCTGTAGATCAACTTGGAACTAGAAAAGGTGCTATTGCGGTTTATATAGAGCCTTGGCATATGGATATAGGTGATTTTATAGATTTAAGAAAAAATTCCGGAGAGGAAAGACGTAGAGCGCATGAACTTTTTCCTGCTTTATGGATCAATGATCTTTTTATGAAAAGGGTTAGAGCTAATGACAAATGGACGCTTTTTGATCCTGCTGATACAGCCGATTTGTGCGATTTGTATGGTGAAGAATTTGAAAAACGCTATAAAGAATATGAAAAAGATGAAAATATAGTTAAAGAAATCGTAGAAGCCAAAGAGCTTTGGAAAAAAATATTGTTAAATTATTTTGAGACAGGTTTGCCATTTTTATGCTTTAAAGATACTGCTAATAAGGCCAATCCAAACTCTCACGTTGGAATCATTAGAAGTTCAAATTTATGTACTGAAATTTTTCAAAATACCAATCCTAATTATTATCAAATTAAAGTTGTTTTTGAAAATGGTGATGAGAGACATTATGATGAAGAAGAGCGTGTTATTATAGATGGTGGCCATGAAAAATCAGCTAAGAAAATTTCGACTTTAGATAGTATTGATGGTAACAAAGTTTATATAGTTGAAAAATATAAAAATGACGGTAAAACCGCTGTGTGTAATTTGGCAAGTGTCAATTTAAGTAAAGTGCATTCTAAGGAAGATATAGAACGTGTTGTGCCTACGGCTATACGTATGCTTGATAATGTGATTGATTTAAATTTCTATCCTCATAGAAAAGTAAAAGATACAAATTTAAAATCACGTTCTATAGGGCTTGGAGTTATGGGAGAAGCACAAATGCTTGCTGAAGCTAGAATTCATTGGGGAAGCGAAGAGCATTTTGAAATGATTGATAGAATTATGGAAAAAATTAGTTTTGAAGCTATAAATGCAAGTTCTAATTTATCCATAGAAAAAGGATCTTATCCTGATTTTCAAGGATCAAATTGGAGCAAAGGAATTTTCCCTATTGATGTTGCTAATGAACAAGCTAAAGCTCTAACTTTAAGAGAAGGTTTATTTAATCAAAGTGATTGTGATTGGAATAAACTTAGGGAAAAAGTAAGAAAAGATGGTATGAGAAATGGGTATTTAATGGCAATTGCTCCTACTTCTTCTATATCTATTTTGGTGGGAACCACTCAAACTATAGAGCCTGTTTATAAGCGTAAGTGGTTTGAGCAGAATTTAAGCGGTATGATACCTGTTGTTGTTCCAAATTTAAGTCTTGAAACTTGGGAATATTACACTCCAGCTTATGAGCTTGATCAAAGAATTTTAGTAAAAGCAGCTGCCATACGTGGAAAGTGGATCGATCAAGGTCAAAGCTTAAATATCTTTTTATCGCTAGATAAGGCAAGTGGAGGCTATCTTAATGAAATTTACCAACTTGCTTGGGAGCTTGGCGTTAAATCTACATATTATTTAAGAAGCGAAAGTCCTAATAGCGAAAAAGTCAATGTAGCTGATCGCAGTATAGAGTGCGAGGGATGTCAGTAAAAAAATTATTGAAGTTTTTAATCTTTTAAAAACTTCAAATTCAAATTGATTAGAAAAATGATTCTATTTTTTTCTTCATTTTTTTTGCATCATTGATGCGATTAACTTCATCTCTAAAGGCTGAAGCTTCTTGATATCCTTTAGAATACTCATGTAAATGTTTGCGAAATATACTTACGGCTTGATTTTTATAATGCTTTAACATTTCTTCAAAATGGGTTAATATGATTTCTTTTTTTAAGCTTTCTTCAACTTTTTTATTGTGTTTTATTTCATAAAAGATCCAAGGATTACCTATACTTGCTCTTCCTATCATTAATCCATCGCATTTTGTGATATTATAAACCTCAAACGCGTTATTTGCATTAATATCTCCATTAGCAATGACAGGAATTTTTACACTTGCTTTAGCAAAGGCTATAGAGTCATAATCAGACTTTCCGCTATAAAGTTGTTTTCTTGTTCGTCCATGAATGCTTACAAAATCAACGCCTAAATTTTCACAAATTTTAGCCATTTTTTCAGGATATTTTTCATTAAATCCTAATCTAAATTTGACACTTGTTAATCTTTTTTTATTGGTTTGTTTGATCACTCCTACTAAAGTTTTAAAAAGCTCTAAATCATTTAATAAGGCGCTACCAGCACATTGCTTAACTACTTTATTTACAGGACAGCCGCAGTTAAAATCTATGCCATCTATAAAATCGATTCGATTAAGAAATTCAATAGCCTTTTTAAGTACTTCTTTGTCTCCTCCAGCAATTTGTACAATATAAGGTTTTTCAAGTTCTGAACGCTCTAGCATGTGCAAAGTTTTAGAGTTTTCATACACTAAAGCATTAGAGCTTATCATTTCACTGATAGTTACATCAGCTCCAAATTTTTTAACCACATTTCTAAATGGCAAGTCTGAAAAACCTGCCATTGGAGCCAGAAACAAGGGTTTATTGGTAAAATCTATCATTGTATGAGGTGATTTAAATCAAATTTTATGTTATTTTCTTTAAGGATTAAAAAGGCTTTAAAATCGCTAAATTTTTTTTCATCTTTTCTAATTTGCTCTCTTAGTTCATCTAAAAGCCCAAATTCAGCAAGTAAGTATAAGTACGCTTTCAATGCTTCATTTTTTTCATTTTTTATTTTAGAAAAAATTCCTAGTATTGCATCTGGATTAAAAAATTGAGTGCTCATTTTTGCAATGCTTAAATATTCTTTTTCATTTAAGAGAGAGTGGGTGAGTAAAACTTCAAATTCAGCGGTATTAAGTTCAATATTTCCATCTTTAAAGCGTTTTATTAGATTTAAAATTTGATGAGAATTTTTAGAAATTTTAATATTTTTGATTTGTTCATAATTGCCTTTTTTAAGAAGAGTATTAAAGGCTAATTCC
The DNA here is from genome assembly GCF_020135975.1 of Campylobacter sp. W0014. Lineage (NCBI taxonomy): Bacteria > Pseudomonadati > Campylobacterota > Epsilonproteobacteria > Campylobacterales > Campylobacteraceae > Campylobacter > Campylobacter sp. W0014. The sequence goes on from NZ_JACHTR010000008.1 coordinate 50,849, forward strand.
TCAAATTCATCTTTGATTTCAGTGATGTTTTTTATTTTAGAATAGGCATAATTTACATCATTTTGAATGCGATTTTGTTCATTCTTTAAAAATAAAATATTGTTATTTGGGAGTTTGAATTTAGAAATATTAGCACATTCTTGATTATTTAAAGCATCAATAAGGTCTAAAATTTCATTGATTTTGGTTTCGTTTGGAATTTTTTCATGGGTTTTTACAATTTTTGCTAGTTGTGCCACTTTTCTAAATTCTTGAGTATAAAAGCTTGTATTTAAGTCTTTTTCTAAAAGCAAATTTTGGATATAGTTTTCGAATTTAGCAGAGTCTTTGAAGAAATGTTTGAACTTAAGAGTTAGCAAAAAATGGTAAAAAATCATGTGAAAGGTAGCAAAAATGATTAAAGGGATTAAAGGCAAAATCAACCAAATCATAATCGGAAGTTCAAAATTATAAGTGCTAAAATTTAGACTATAGCTACCAAGTTTTAAATACCAAGCAAATGTAAAAATTATAAGAGTATAAATAAAACTAGCTCCCAAAAATAGCTTAATTTTCATAGATTTTCCCTTTTTTCTAAATTTTCATGACAAGTGATGCAGTATTTTGCATGAGGTTTTATCTTAAGTCTCTCAATCGCAATTTCTTCTTCGCAGAATTCGCAAATGCCATAATTATTATTTTTAATTTTATCAAGAGATTCCTCAATTTCTTTTAATTCTTGTTTTAAATTAGCACTTATAGCAAGATCAATTTGAGAATTTGTTTCTATCACTGAAAAATCAACACTATCACTAGGAACACTATTGTGTAAAGCTTCAATTTCTCTGGAATTACTTTGCAAATCTTCTTTTATATTTTTTTTTCTTTGCTCTAGATTATCTTTAAAAAAGTTTAAGTCGTTTTTTTTCATGAAGTTTCCTAATTCATTTATGGTAAGGGTGATTAGAGTTAATGCAAAAGGCGCGATAAATTTGCTCTAAAAGCAAAGTTTTGGCAAAATAATGCGCCAAAGTCAATTTACTCAACGAAAGACTAAAATCTAATTTTTCTGTAAATTCTTTTCTCAGTCCATAAGCCCCACCTATAAAAAAACTTAATTCAATTTTATCTTGTATTATTTTAGCAAATTCCAAACTTGTTAGCTCTTTGCCTTTTTCATCAAGGGCTATATTAAAGCCTTTTTTATAAGTATTAAATACCTCTTCATAACTTTTCTTTGCTAGTTCTGGATTGTTGAGATTTTGCGCGTTGGCTATTTTTTTATTAAAAAGATTGTATTCTTTGATCGTAGCAAATTTAGATATTAATTTAAAATATTTTTTATCTAGAATTTCAAATTCATCGCTTTTTTGTATATAAAAAATATTAATCTGCAAATCAGTTTCCATAAAAAAACTTAAGCACATCGCTAAGATATTTTTTCATTTCAGATCGTTCAATTATAGCATCTATAAGACCGTGTTCTAGCAAAAATTCGGCTCTTTGAAAACCTTGTGGTAAATCAGCTCCTATGGTTTGTTTTATAACTCTTTCACCTGCAAAGCCTACCAAAGCTCCCGGTTCGGCAATCACTAAGTCTCCAAGCCAAGCAAAAGAAGCACTCACGCCTCCCATGGTTGGATCTGTTAAGATGCTTATATAAGGAATTTTTTCTTTGCTTAGGAGTTTTAAAGCAGTACTTGTTTTACTCATTTGCATTAAAGAATAGGTGCTTTCTTGCATTCTGGCACCCCCGCTCGCACTTACAATTACTAAAGGGTTTTTATTGCTGATGGCTCTTTGTATGGCTCGAACTATTTTTTCACCTTCTACTGATCCTAAAGAACCTCCCATAAAAGAAAAATCAAACACAACTAGTTGAGTTTTAATCCCATCAATTGTACATTCCCCGCTTACAACTGCAGATTTTTTACCTGTTTTACTTTGATTTTCGATCAATCTTTTTTTATAGGATTTACTATCAACAAATTTAAGAGGATCGATGGCTTCTAAATTAGCATCAAATTCTACAAAACTATTTTCATCGCTTAAAAGATTGATTCTTTCTATGGGAGCAATTCTCATATGATGAGAACATTTAGGGCATACATTAAAACAAGATTCTATTTCTTTATAATACATTAAAGCATGACAGCTCGGGCATTTTACCCAGTGATTTGGTGCTTCTTTTACGCTAGGTTGTTGTCTTCTAATTTTTGAAAAAATATCTGCAAAATTCATATAAATCACCTAAATTAGATTTAAAAAATTTAAGAATTATATCAAAAATTTCTTAGCTTTTCTTGCAAAAAGTATTTTTTAGTATAAATTTTTATGAAATGAATTTTATTTGCAGTAAGCGTTTAAATTTTTAGATGATTAAGACATCTAAAAATATTAAAAACGAGTTCCTAGATTGAATTCAAAAGTACTTGTATCATCGCCTTTTTTCTTATTTAACGGTTTAGCAAAGATAAGTTGCAAAGGCCCTATAGGAGTGATCCATTCTAAACCAACACCCGTACTCATTCTTTTGATTTCATCTAAATTTTTACGTCCTATCATACCATAATCAAAAAACATACTTCCACGAAGTTTGATTCTGTCTATCAATGGAAAACTAAGCTCTACGGAATTAGCAAAAGCTATAGTTCCACCTACTTCATCACCCCATTCATTTTTAGGGCTTACGGTTCTGCTTTCAAAACCACGAATTGAGCGAATGCCGCCCAAATAAATTCTTTGATTAATTGGCAAATAACCTCTATTCCAAACTTTATAAAAACTTGCTTTATAGCGATAAATAAGATCATAACCTATATAATCTTGCAAGCCTTGATAAAAATTAAATCTAGTACTTGAGGATAGAAATTTTTGATCTCCTCCGATTCCAGCATACTCAAGACTTGTTGAAGTAATGATTCCTGATCTTGGTAGATAATAATCATCTGTATTATTAAATGAAAGAGCGGGAGCTATGGAGCTTTTGATACTTTTTCCAAGATCATAACCTGTTCTTAAAAGAGTTGGGCTAAGATGGTAAATATCACTTTGCTCTAAATTGTAAGTTAAACTTGCGTTAAAATATCTTGCAAACTGACGCCCTACAGTAATATCAAATCCATAATTTTTTTCTGAATAATTATCCCATTCATAATCATTAGAATAAAGAGTTCCCCCTAAACTATATTGACTATCAAGAACCCTTGGATCAATTAAGCTAATTCTTCCTGATAGTGTATCATCGCTTTTATCCACGCTTACCGAACTTTTAATTCCTGATCCAAAAATATTTGTATCAGAAAGAGAAGCATTTAAGAGTAGTCCATCGCTTGATCCATATCCTATACCCCCAGAAATTGCACCGGTTGAAGCTTCTTTGATATCAACAATAAGATCGATGTGTGTATCATCAACCTTTTTTTCTTTAATATTAACATCATCAAAGTATGAAGTTCTTTTTAGGGCATTTTTAGATTCACTTAGATCTGTTCTATTATATAAATCGCCTTCAGTGACATATAATTCTCTACGTATAACACGATCAACTGTGCGAGAATTATTTGCAATAATTACATTTCTAATATAAACTTTTTCATGAGGAATAACTTTAAAATTAATTGTAACTTCATGGGTTTCATCATTTTTTTGGATATCTGGATAAACTTCAACAAAAGCATAACCTAAATCAGCACTTTGTGTTTCTAAAGTTTTTACATCTTTTCTAACATCTTCGATATTGATAATTTTACCAACACTAGAGCGCAGATTTTTAACTGTTTTTAAATTCTGTTTCTCTTCAAATAAAGGATTTTCTATAGAGATATTTTTAATTTTATACGGTTTACCTTCTTTGATAAAATAAGTTAAATCAGCTTGATATAAATCTGTATAAGTTTTTAGATAAGGGGCTGAAACTTGTACATCCAAATATCCTTTTTTCATGTATTCATCGCTGATTCTTGCGCTATCATTGTTTAATTCAAATATTTTAAGCTTTCCGTCATTTCTTCCCCACATCCAGCCCATAAATTCTTTTTCTTTGTTGATAACAGCAGGTTCTATATCAGAGTAAGATAGCTTTTTAGCTCCGCTTAAATAAACATTATCAATAATAATATTTTCTCCGCGATTTACTATAAATTCAAGTTCTAAACCGTCTGTATTGTTTAGGGTTTTTGTTTTATATTCTACAATGGTGTCAAAATAACTTCTTGCTTCATAGTAGTTTTTAATGCGTTCGCATGCTTCTTTAGCACTTGATTCATCAAATAAATTTCCCTTTTTAATTCCAAGCATGCTTTCAATTTGTTTACGATCATTAGAAGCAATCCCTGTAACTGTGATTTTAGCAATACTTGGTTTTTCCGTAACAATAATGTTTAAAATGCCATTATTTTCTTCTACGGCAATATTATCGAAATAATTTTGCTTATAAAGATTGAGTATAGCTTGATTAACTTTAGAAAGATCTAGCTTTTCTCCAATTTTTAAACCAGTAAGATTAAGCGCACTTGTATTTGAAAGATGATTTAAACCGGTGAATTTAATTTCTTTTACAACAGTAGCGCTACTTAAAGTAGCCAACAAACAAACACTGATAATTTTTTTCATTGATTTTTTACCTAAAAAATAAGCTTTAAATTACAAAATTATGATTATATCAGAAAAATTTTAACAAAAATGATGTATTAATTATTGTTTTTAGCTCAGTCAAACTTCTTATAAGATTTTTAATCTATCTTATATTTAGTGTTTACCATATTTTTATAAAATTTTTAAAAACTGTAATTAAGATTTAATTTTTTAGGAAAGAAAAATGGCAAGAAGAAAGAAAAGAGCTTTTTATCTGTATTTTTTAATTTTTATTGTTTTGATAGCTTTTTTTGTTATAAAAAAAGAGGATATGGTTAGAAAAAGCTTACCTCAAATTCTTATGCCTGATATTATCTATACCAATCTTGAAAAACCTATTTTTGTTCATATTAAAGACAAGAATCATTCTATTGAAAATGTGAAAATTATCTTAAAAAAAGATGATCAAGATTCTGGAACGTTAATCGCGGATGAAAAGATACAAAAATTAAATGATATTACTTTGCAAGTTGATTTGCCAAAAAATAGCGAAAAGTCAAAGTCTTTTATCATGGAAATTATTGCTAAAAATGATTGTTTTTGGAATATCTTTGATAAAGATAAAGCAAAAAAACAAATCGCGATTATAGTCGATAATGCTTCTCCTAAAATAAATATTTTAAGCAATTCTTACCAAATTGAGCAAGGCGGGACAGCTAGTGTTGTATTTTCTGCAAAAGATGCTAACTTAGACCAAGTTTATATCGAGACAAATAGAGGAAAGATCTTTAAAGTAACTCCTTATGTTAAAGATGGTTATTATGCATCCCTTATTGCTTGGGATGCAAGGGATGATGAATTTAGGGCTTATGTGGTTGCAACGGATAAGGCTGGAAATACTTCCAAAGAGCGCATAAGGTATTATTTTTTAAATAGAAAGTATAAAGTCTCTAATATTAATCTTACAGATAGTTTCTTAGATGGTAAAATTAAAAATTTGGCTCAAGAATACGCTCCAAAAGATAATAATTTTACGCGTTTTGATAAATTTAAATTCGTCAATGAAACTTTAAGAAATGATAATGAAAAACTTATACATGAAATCACTTCAAATGTTTTAGAAGATAAAATTAATGATTTTTCTCTTAATTTGTTTTTGCCGCTTAAGCATGCGTTAAAAGTTGGAGATTTTGCTGATCATAGATATTATTCTTATAATGGTCAGTTTGTTAGCGATTCTTACCATATGGGTATAGATTTGGCTAGTGTTAGAGAAGCTCCAATCTTTAGCAATAATTCTGGAAAAGTTGTATTTGCACAAAAAAATGGAATTTATGGGCTTAATTTGATTGTTTATCATGGCTTTGGTGTTTATAGTCTTTATGGACATTGCTCATCTAAAGATATTGATGTTGGTGAAAAAATAGCCAGTCAAAGTGTGATCGCAAGAACAGGAAAAAGTGGTTTAGCTCTTGGAGATCATTTGCATTTTGGGGTTTTGGTTCAAGGAGTAGAAACACGTCCGGAGCAATGGCAAGATAGAAAATGGATCGAGGAAAACATTTATAAAGTTTTAAATAATGGAAAAAAAATAATTTTAGGACAAAAACAATGAAACAATTGACCTTAGCAAGATCAGTAAAAGGTGTAGGAATAGGACTACACAAAGGCGAACCTATTGAAATTACTCTTGAGCCTTTAGAGGCTGATAGCGGCATAGTTTTTTTTAGAAGTGATTTAAATGCAAGTTACAAAGCGATTCCTGAAAATGTAATCAATACTCAAATGGCCACTGTTTTAGGAGATGATCGTGGTTTTATTTCAACGATAGAACATTTAATGAGTGCCATAAATGCCTATGGAATTGATAATGTGCGTATTGTTTTAAATGCGAACGAAGCTCCTGTTATGGATGGATCAAGTATTAGTTTTTGCATGATGCTTGATGAGGCAGGAGTTGTAGAACTGGATGCACCTAAAAAAATTATGGTTATTAAAAAACCAATAGAAGTAAGAGATGGGAATAAATTTGTAAGATTGATACCGACTAAAGAGCCTAGAATTAATTATACAATCAAATTTGATAATGCGGTTATAGGTGAGCAAACTTATAATTTTGAATTCAGTAAAAAAAATTATATAGAAAATATCGCAAGGGCTAGAACTTTTGGTTTTTTAAAAGATGTTCAAATGCTTAGAGATAAAAATTTAGCGCTTGGCGGCAGTTTGGAAAATACTATAGTTGTAGATGAGAGTCGAATTTTAAATCCTGAAGGTTTGCGTTTTAAGGATGAATTTGTAAGGCATAAAATTTTAGACGCTATTGGCGATTTAACCTTGCTTGGATATAGAGTTTTTGGCGATTATATATCTTTTGCTGGAAGTCATCATTTAAATCACTTGCTTACTAAAGAGGTGTTAAAAGATAAAGAAGCTTATGAGATTGTCAGTCTTGAAAAAGCAAATGAAAAAGCTTATGAAAAGGTTTTTGCATAAAAACTTCTCTCTTGCTTAATGCCTTATCTAAGCCTTTAATGCTTGGTATTTATCAAAATAATTTTCTTGTAAAAAGCATAACAAGCGATGAAAAAGCGAGTGAATTTATACCTAAAATTTTACAAGAATTACTTCAAGATTTCACCTTTGATGAACTTATTTATGCTAATGGTCCAGGTTCTTTTATGGGGATTAAAATTTCTTATGTAAGTTTAAGGACTCTAAGCATAGTTAAAAATATCCCCTTGTTTGCAATCAGTGCATTTGAATTAAATAATAATCAGCCCATTAGTGCGCATAAAGAAATGTGTTTCGTAAAAAAAGGGGACAAAATTGTTTTAGAAAAGACTGTTTCAGGAGAGTTTATCTTACCTTCAAATTTAAGCAAGCTTAATAAAAAAGATGATAATCTACCTTTTTATTTTTTACCTGCAATTTAAATAATTTTACTAGGGATAAATATTGAAAATTTTAGTACCCGCAACGAGTGCAAATTTGGGACCAGGATTTGATTGTCTTGGTTTAAGCATAGGGCTTTTTAATAGTACCATCATTGAAAAATCTAATTTTTTTAGCATCAGTATTTATGGAGAAGGTAGTGAAAATTTAAGCCTTAAAAAAAATAATATTTTTGTGAGTATTTTTAATGAAGTTTATGAAAGATTGAGTGGAAAAAAAGAAAAATTTCGCTTTATTTTTGAAAACAAAATTCCCTTATCTAGAGGTCTTGGAAGCTCTTCTGCTGTCATTGTTGGAGCTATTGGAGCGGCTTTTGAAATGGCAGGATTTAGGGTTGAAAAACAAAAAATCTTAAACGAGGCATTAAAATATGAAAATCATCCCGATAATATAGCTCCGGCAGTTTTTGGAGGATTTGTAGTTTCTGTTGTTGAAAATGAAAATGTTTTTAGTATAAAAAAATCCATAGATGAAAATTTAAGTGCTGTTGTAGTTATTCCAAACGTATTTATAAGCACAGAGCAAAGTCGTACAGCTTTACCATCAAGTTTTAATCTTAAAGAGTGTGTGTTTAACTTAGCTCATTCTTCTTTTCTTACAGCTTGTTTTTTGGAAAAAAAATACGATTTATTGACTATAGCTAGTAAAGATTTAATTCATCAAAATCATAGAATGAAAAATTTACCCGAACTTTTTGAAGTGCAAAAAATTGCTTTAGAAAACAAAGCTTTAATGAGCACTCTTTCAGGATCAGGTTCTAGTTTTTTTAATCTTGCTTATAAAGAGGATGCAAATTATTTAAAACAGCAACTTGAGAAAAAATTTAGAAATTTTAAAATTTTGGTTTTAGAATTTGATAATAAAGGTTTTGAAATTTGCTAAAAAATGAAAAAAAAAGATATAATTCTAAAAATGCAGACAAACATAAACCGGTTAGAATGTGCGTGGTTTGCAAAAATCGTTTTTTTCAAAAAGAATTGCATAGATTAAAGGTTTTTAAGGCGGAGTTATACCAAAATTTAGCTTTTGGTCGTAGTATTTATTTGTGCAATCATTGTCTTTTAATAGAGGATGAAAAATTTCAGGCCACATTCTCGAAAATATGTAAAAAATTAAATATAAAAATCACTCAGCAGAATATAAAGGAGATCGTTTTAAATGGCAAAAATTAGAATTCATGAAATCGCAAAAGAATTAGGATATGATAGCAAAGAAATCATCGAAAAGGCCAACGAATTAGGACTCAATATCAAAACCGCATCAAATGCCGTAGAACCTGATGTTGCTGCGGGAATTTATGAATACATACAAACTAAAGTTATCCCCGAAGCTTTTAAGAAAAATATCAAGCAAACTCCAGCAAAAAAAACAAAAACCAAAGTAAAAGAAGACAAGGCTCAAACCGCAAAAACTACTACTGTGGCAAAACAAGAAAAAGTAGAAAAAGTAGAAACGATTAAGCCAAAAGAAGAAGTTAAAGAAGAGCCTAAAGAAAAAGTTCAAGAGAGTTTAGCGAGTGCTACTTTGGCAAAAAGAAGAGGGCTTGTGATTGTTAAAAAGAAAAAAACCGAAGAAGAATTTGCAAAAAAAGAAGAACCAAAAAGTGCTGCTGAAACTCCTTCAAACCAAGAAAGAATTAATTTAAAAACAATGTTTTCAAATACTGATCTTGATGATTCTGCAAAAAAGAAGAAAAAAGATAAAAAACCTAATATCGCAGTCAAAAAAGAGAATACTCAAAAAATGGATCTTTTAGGAAATCAAGATTTTGCTGAAATTTCTTTAGATGATGAAGATGAGGTTGTTTTGCCTGATTTTAGCGTTAAGGAAGAAGAAAAGCCGAACAATATGGTTAAAAAACAGCCTAATTTTTTACGCCAAGCTGTGGGTAATTCTGTTAATTTTGCTGAAGGTGGAATTCAAAGAAGAAGTCGTAAAAAACCACCTAAAAAAGTAGAAAAAAAAGAAAATGAAGCCATTACAAGCGTTGAAATTCCTAAAGAAATTAGAGTGTATGAATTTGCCGATAAAATAGGCAAAAGCACAAGTGAAGTGATCTCAAAGCTTTTTATGCTCGGTATGATGACAACTAAAAATGATTTTTTGGATGAAGACGCTATTGAAATTTTGGCTTCTGAATTTGGCATAGAAGTAAGCATTACCAATGAAGCGGATGAATTTGATTATGTAAAAGATTATGAAACTCAAGATGATGAAAAAGATTTAATCACTAGAGCTCCTGTTATTACGATAATGGGGCACGTTGATCACGGTAAAACTTCATTGCTAGATTTTATCAGAAAATCTCGTGTTGCAAGTGGTGAAGCAGGGGGAATTACCCAACATGTAGGTGCTTATATGGTGGAAAAAAATGATCGAAAGATCACCTTTATCGATACTCCAGGTCATGAGGCTTTTACCGCAATGCGTGCAAGGGGTGCAAGTATTACTGATATTGTTATTATCGTTGTAGCTGCTGATGATGGAGTTAAGCCTCAAACAAAAGAAGCGATCAATCATGCAAAAGCTGCTAATGTGCCTATCATCATAGCGATTAATAAGATGGATAAAGAGGGCGCAAATCCTGATATGGTAAAAACACAACTTGCTGAACTTGAGATCATGCCAGTAGAGTGGGGTGGAAGTTATGAATTTGTAGGTGTGTCTGCTAAAACGGGTATGGGAATAGAAGATTTACTTGAAATTGTGCTTTTACAGGCTGATATTTTAGAGTTAAAAGCAAATCCTAAAAATTACGCAAAAGCAAGCATTATAGAATCTTCCATACAAAAAGGTCGTGGTGCAGTTGCTACTGTGATAGTGCAAAATGGAACTTTAAAAGTAGGCGATACGGTTGTAGCGGGTGTTTCTTATGGAAAAATAAAAGCTATGAGTGATGATCAAGGTAAAGCGCTTAAAGAGATCAAGCCAGGTGAATGTGGAGTGATAGTTGGTTTAAGTGAAGTGGCACAATCAGGCGAAATTTTAATCTCTGTTAAAACCGATAAAGAAGCAAGAGAGTATGCAGCTAAGCGTTATGAATATAATCGTCAAAAAGAACTTAGTAAATCTACAAAGGTTAGTATTGATGAGCTTGGGGCTAAGATCAAAGAAGGCAATATCAAAGCTTTACCAGTTATCTTAAAAGCAGATGTTCAAGGAACACTAGAAGCTTTAAAAGCAAGTTTGGAAAAATTAAGAAACGATGAAATTAAAGTCGATATCATCCATAGCGGGGTAGGTGGAATCACACAAAGCGATATTGAGCTTGCTAGTGCGAGTGAAAATTCTATCGTGCTTGGTTTTAATATACGTCCAACAGGGGAAATCAAAGAACGCGCTAAAGATAAAGGTGTTGAAATAAAAACCTACAATGTCATTTATAATCTTTTAGACGATGTTAAAGCCTTGCTTGGTGGTATGATGAGCCCTATAATTTCTGAAGAGCAATTGGGTCAAGCTGAAATCAGACAAGTGATTAATGTGCCAAAATTGGGTCAAATTGCGGGCTGTATGGTTACAGAAGGCGTGATCAATAGAGGGGCTAAAATTCGTCTCATACGAGAAGGCGTTGTGGTTTTTGAAGGAAGCGTGAGTTCTTTAAAACGTTTTAAGGATGATGTTAAAGAAGTTGCAAAAGGTTATGAGTGTGGCGTTGGTATACAAGGATGTGATGATATGAGAGTGGGTGATTATATAGAAAGCTATAAAGAAGTTGAAGAAAAAGTAAGTTTATGAATCCAGCTGAGATTAAAAAATTACGCACAGAAAGCATTTTAAAAGAGCTTATTCCTGAAGCTTTGGCAAATTTAGATGATGAGAATTTAAAAAATCTTTGTGTTGTGGATGTAGAATGCAAAAAAGGCAGATATGATGCTTTTGTGTATCTTGATAAAATGTTTTTCAATACCCATGAGCAAGAAAAAATTCTTAACACTTTAAAAAAGGCATCAAGGGCTTTGCAAAACTATTGTATGAGTGAGCAAGGTTGGTATCGCTGTCCGAATTTTCATTTTAAATTTGATGATAGACTCGAGTATCAAAATCACATGGATGCACTTTTTGAAAAGATAAAAAAGGAAAAAAATGAATCTTGAGGCTTTATGTAAAGAAGCAAATTTAGAGCTTTATGATAGCGAATTAGTCAGTGAAAATGGAAAAAAAATTTACCGAATTTATGTGATGAATCCTTTAAATGAAAAAGGTGAAAGAGCGGGGATAAATTTGGATGATTGTGCTAGGCTTAGTGAGATTTTATCGCCTATTTTTGATGTGGAACCACCTGTAAGTGGAGAATATTTTTTAGAAGTTTCAAGCTGTGGGCTTGAAAGAAAGCTTAGCAAAATAGAGCATTTTGAAAAAAGTATCAATGAACTTGTAAAAATTACTACCAATCAAAAAGAAAAAATCGAGGCAAAAATTCTTAGCGTTGAAAATGAAAATATAAATTTACAAACCTTAGATAATGAAAAAATCACTCTTAAATTTAATGATATAAAAAAAGCTAGAACCTTTGTGGAGTGGTGAAAAATAAATTATTTATTAAATATTAATAAATAATTTATTATAATGCTTATTAATTTTTCAAAATAGCTAAAGAGGAAATTGAATGCGGAATTTAGATAAAAAAGAATCTCAAGAATTGGTGGATAATTTTTTACAATTTCAAGAAGTATGGACTTTAGATAGAGTCCAAGAAATGACTTTAAAAGAATATACCAGTGTGTTAAAAGAAAATCCAAATAGAGATGATTTTACTTTTTGGATAGAAAATAAACTTGGCAATATAGGAAGCATTTGGGGTGGCTCAAGTTTTAAATTTGGTATATATAGAAGAAACGATGAGGGTGAAAAAAAATCTTCCAAAGGTAGATTGTATAATCAAAATTATGCTTGGTTATCTAAATATGGAAATAACCAAGATGAAGCTTTTGAAAATGTAAAAAAAATAATTGTAAAAATAATACAAGCAAGTAAAAATAATGATTTAGAGGCGATAGAAAAGATAAATTTTGGGGATGCTGTAAAATGGAAAATAGCTTTTCATTATCAAGATATAAAAAATATTAAAATAGTTAATATTTTTTCAAAAGATGTTTTAAACGTAATATCCAAAAATAAATTTAAACAGAAATTGAAAACATGTGAAATTTATAGAAAATTAATAGAAGATGAAAATTTATCATTAATAGATATGATAAATAAAATAGCCAATCCTTTATGGCTTGAATATGGTGAAAATAGTGAAAATTATATTAGAGAAATAAAAGAACTATTTTTTATTTTTTTAAAAAGTGAATTGCACGATGAAGTTATAAAAGAATATATTGATGCAATAGATAATATATCTAAGAAATTTTTAGATAAGAGTTTGTATAGTTGTAGCGATAACAATGAATTTTATAGAAATAAACACAAATTAGACAAAGATAAAAATTTTTTATCAGAAAATCTTAAAAATGGTAATATGTATTTTAATGCATTGAAATATTATGAGAAATTTTTTAAAGTTCATTTTGGAAAAGATATACAAGATGAAAATATATCTTTAAATCAAATTCTTTATGGGCCTCCAGGGACAGGAAAGACTTATCATACTATAGATAAAGCTTTAGAAATTTTGGGTGAAAATTTAGAAAATAGAATAGACAAAAAAGCAAAATTTGATGAGTATGTAAAAAATGGACAAATAGTTTTTACTACCTTTCATCAAAGTTATGGATATGAAGAATTTGTAGAAGGTATAAAACCTGTTATAAATGAAGATAATAGAAGTTCTAAAGAATTAGAATACGAAATAAAAGATGGAATTTTTAAAGAACTTTGTAAAAAAGCATTAAGGAACTATTTAGCAAATAAACAAGATAAAGAAATTGATTTAGATAAGTTGATTATAGGTTTTGGTGATTATATCAATGAGCAATTTTTAAATCAAGGAAAAGAATTTTTATTAGAAAATAAAGTCAATGTCAAGGAAATATTGCTTAATAGTAGCGAAGAATACCGTTCATTTTTATTGGGCGGTTCTATAAAAAGTCCTCAAAGATTAACTATAGATATTATTAAAAGAGACTATTTTGAATTTAAAAGTGGAAAAATAAAGACTTATAAGGATATAAAATCAAAATATGATAGTAGGCGTGAATATCATGGAAATGCAATTTATTATTTTATGTTTTACAAAAAATTAAAAGAATTTGAAGAACAGCAAACGATTAAATATACCGCAGATAAAGAAAATTTAAAGCCCTACATTATTATCATTGATGAAATCAATCGCGGTAATGTGAGTAAGATTTTTGGCGAGCTTATAACTTTGATAGAGCCAAGCAAAAGAATAGGGGCAGAAGAAGAACTAAGGGTAGCTTTACCTTATAGCGAGAGAAAATTCGATGACGGGAAAGGCTTTGGGGTGCCTGAAAATGTTTATATTATAGGCACTATGAATACAGCTGATAGAAGTATAACTTCGCTTGATACAGCCTTAAGAAGGCGTTTTGAATTTGTAGAGATGATGCCTAATCCTAAAGAATTAGAAAATTTAGAATATAAAGACGTAGATTTATCAAAACTATTAACAGCTATCAATACTCGTATAGAATGCTTGCTAGATAGAGAAAAAACTATAGGACATGCGTTTTTCATAGGTGTTAAAAATTTGGAAAATTTAAAGAGCGTTTTTCAAAATAAAATCATCCCTCTTTTACAAGAGTATTTTTACGATGATTATGCTTCAATAAATGCTGTTTTAAATAATAATGATATGATTAAAGAAGCTACAGAAAATAAAGAAAATGATTATTTAAATAGCATTAAGAAGCTAGAAATATACAATGAGAAAACTATTTATAATATTACCCCTTTTGATAATGAAATTTGGGATAAAATAGAAACGTATCAAAAAATTTATAAAAATCAAATTAGCGATAACAAAACCGAAGAAAATAATAAAAACAATGACTAATGTTTTTCAAGTTATTGAGTATCAAGCTTTTTGCGAGAATGACTTAAAAAAAGATTTTGGAAATAGGGCAAATAAATTTTATAAAGAATTAGAAGAATTTGCTAAAAATAATGAAATTTTTTTAGGTTTTAAAAATAAAAATACACTAAAAGCTAAAAATTATGTGGGTATGATACAAACAAAAAGCGGGATTTTGGAGATCTTGCCTAAGTGCACTGATTTAGAAAATTATCAAGGAGAAAAAGATGAGAATTTAAAAAAAATAAATTTTCATCAACTAAAACAAATTTATAAACTAGATATACGAGAGAACGAGCCTAAAAACGAGATCAAAATAGAAAAATTTGTAAATTTTAACTATGAAAAAAATTACAATTTTCCTTCTAAGCAACTTTTGTTAAATTTGCTTACAACCTTAAAAAATTCTCCTTTTAAAAAAAGTCATATTTCATCTTTGAAAACTTCTAAAATGTCTTTATTTGAAATTTTTATTTCTATGTTTTTAGAAGAATTGGATTTGATTTTTAAAAAAGGATTAAAAAAAGATTATGTAAGCATAGAAGATAACAGGGCTTTTTTAAAGGGAAAATTGCTTTTTAGTGAAAATTTAAAACACAATCTTATCCATAAAGAAAGATTTTTTACAGAAAGTGATGAGTTTATCTTGGATATTCCGCCAAATCGTTTGATAAAATCCACTCTTGAGTTTTTAAAATCCAAAACAACTATGCATAAATTTAAAGTCACAAAAGCCTTACAAATGCTTGATAATGTCCAATTATCTAAAAATTATAAAAAGGATTTTGAGTATAAAATTTCAAGACATTTTGATTATTATGAAACTTTGCTTTCTTGGTGTAGGATTTTTTTACAAAAAGAAACTTTTACCCCTTATAAAGGAAGCAACGAAGCTTTTGCTTTGCTTTTTCCTATGGAAAAACTTTTTGAAGATTATGTAGCTCATATGTTTAAAATAGCCAATGAGCAAGTTAAGATTAAGACTCAAGATAAAACTAAATTTCTAATGAGTAAAAATGATAATGAAGATTGTTTTTTGCTTAAACCAGATCTTTATATCCAAGATCATATAATCGCAGATACTAAATGGAAAATTCTAAGTGATAGTGATGATAAAAAACAATACTCTATCGCACAAAGCGATCTTTATCAAATGTTTGCCTATGCTGCTAAATTCAAGGTGAAAGAGGTTTGGCTTATTTATCCTTTGTGTGGGAGAACTTTAGAATTAAAAGAGAAAAGCAAAAAGGATGAGTATTTTTTTAAAGCAAGTGATTTTTTAAATTTCTTAGAAAGTCGCATAAAGTTAAAAATTTTGTTTGCACCCTTACCTTTTGCAAACGATTTTCACGCCTAAATTGATTAAAAAACCAAAGCAAGCAACGATAATAATACAAGCTCCGCTAGAAAGATCAAAATAATAACTAAGCAAAAGCCCACCTAAGCAAAAAATCATACTCAAAAAACTTGCCAGAATCATTATAAAGCCAAGCTTTTTGCTAAAATTTTCAGCGATAAAACTAGGAATGCTTAGCAGCGCTATAATAAGAATAAGTCCAACAAGGCGGATTGAAATACAAATACAAAATGCCATCAGTGCGATTAAAAGATAATGGAAAAAATTTGTATTGATTCCACGCACTTTTGCAAATTCAGCATCAAAGCTTATCGCTTCAAATTGTCTATAAAATAAAAGCATTAAAAAAATCACAATCCCATCAATTAAGCCCATTAGATATAAATCTTCATTTTCAACCGCTAAAATGTTTCCAAAAAGATAAGCCATAAGATCGGTATTATAACTAGGACTTAAATCTATAAGTATGATCCCAATTGCCATTCCAAATGCCCAAATCACAGCAATAATACTATCGCTTCTGTGCTCGTAATGTTTGACTAAAAAGGCAACGATAAAAGCTAAAATGAGGGTAAAAATGCTTGTACTAAGTAAAATAGGCAAGGAAAAATAAAAAGCGACCCCTATACCTCCAAAAGCCCCATGTGTAATCCCTCCAGCCATAGAAAAAAGCCGATTGATCATGATTAAGGTTCCTATAATTCCACAAGCAATACTGACTAAAATTGCCGCAAAAAGAGCGTTTTGAAATACAGTGAAATGAAAAATTTCAAACATTATTTTTCCTTAAAAAAGTGCAGCGGTGTTTTTAAATTTTTATCCTTGCAATTATGATCGCACAAGCATGAATTTAAACTCATTTCTACATCGCAAAAATGAGAATGATTTTCGTATAAATGTTTTAAAAAATCACTTTTCTTTTTTTCTTTTTGATTAGAATGTAAAAATAATTCTTTATTTAAATGCGCGATTTTATCGCTATAGGCAAGAACTAAATTGATATCATGACAAACAAGCAAAATGCCTATGCCTTTTTCATGTAAAGATTTTAAAAGTTCAAAAATTTGTATTGCTGATTTACTATCAACACTTGCGGTTGGTTCATCTAAAATAAGCATTTTACATTCATCTGCTAAAGCCCTTGCTATAAATACGCGTTGTCTTTGCCCCCCGCTTAATTCATTGATTTTTTTATTCCAAAAATCTTGCATTTGGACTTTTTCTAAGGCTTTTAAGGCTTTGTTTTTATCTTCTTGTTTGTAGAAGCCAAATCTTTTTTTATTGATAAGTCCCATAAGCACCACTTCAAGGACTCTAGGATTAAAATTTGGATTGGCTAAAGTATGTTGTGGAACATAGCCGATTTCGCTTTTTTTAATTTGTTTAAATGTAATTGTATTGTGAGAATTTAAAAGTCCTAAAATCAGCTTTATGAGTGTGGATTTTCCAGCACCATTTGGACCTATTATGGATAAAAAATCTTGATTATCATATATTAGATCGATGTTTTTTAAAACACATTCTTTATTATAGGAATAATTAAGATTTTTAATAGAAAAAAATTCCATCAAATTACCTATTTTAAAGATTTAGATAAAGCATCGCTGAATTTTAAAAGTTCTTTTTCCCAATCTTTTGAAAGATGATTGATGACGTAAATTTGAGCATCACATTGATGAGCTAAGGTTTTTGCTGCATTTTCGGGAAAACCATTTTGAACAAAAATAGTTTTAATCTGCTTATCTTTGATAAAGGTTATTAGCTGTTTTAGTTCTTTTATTTTTGGTTCTTTACCTAAAATTTCTACAGGAATTTGAATCAAATGATAACGCTTAGCAAAATAAGTCCAAGAGGGGTGATAAACAATAAATTCTTTTTGTTTGATATTTTCAAGTTTTGAAGAAATTTGCAAATTAAGATTGTCTAATTCTGCTAAGAATTTGTTTAAATTTTCTTTATAAAAATTTTTATTTTCAGGGTATTTTTGGATCAGGGTATCATAAATATTTAAAGCCATGGTTTGCACTAAAATAGGATCTAACCAAGTGTGAGGATCTTTTTGATGATCATGATGAGAGTCTTTAAAATCTAATAACTTTATATTTTTTTGCATATTAGAGATTTCTAAACTGGGAAAATTATGATGAAATTTGTCAATAAAAATTTTTTCGAATTCCAAACCTATGGTGAAATAAATTTTGCTTTGTTCGAGTTTTTTCATAACGCTTGGTTTAAATTCAAAATGATGTTCATTGGCATTAGGTGGTAAAATAATATTTATTTTTACAGTATCTCCGGCTATTTTCTCAACAAAAAAGGCTTGAGGTGGTATGCTCACACTTAAAGTAGGGATATCTTTGTGATTTTTTATATCTTTAGCCCAAGTCAAATTTAAAAAGCTTAATAAAATTGCAAATAAGAAAAATATTTTTTTTACCATTGTTTAAACCCCGTTTTAAATATTTTAGAGATAGCATTTTTAATATAAAATAAATTCTTATTTTGCTATAATACCATCTTTTGGTAAAAATGATTAAAATTGGAAAAAAGGAAATATTTATGGGAAATTTGAAATTTAAAGTTTCTTTTGTTGCAGGTTTAATAACTATAATTTGTTTAGTTATTTTGGGTGTTATAATTTATTTTTTTTCGAAAAATTTGATTTATAACCAAACTATAATATCAGAAACCAATTATATCAAAGTAGCTAGAAATTCTCTTGTTTCCTTTCAAGAGAAAAATTTAGAAATTCTCCAAAATTATAGTAAAAGGATTTTAAGCTTATCTTACAATGAATTAAATAGCGAACAAGCACTTAAAGAAAGTATAGGTGAAGATCTTAAAGTTTTAAGGGATGCTGGTGGATTTTTAGCGGCCTATATTGCTCAGCCTAATGGAGAATTAATTGTTTCCGATGCAGATTCTGATTCTAAAGGTTTAGAATTTTATATTTATGGAAAAGCAGATAATTATGATGCAAGAACAAGAGAATATTATCAAGAAGCTTTAAAAACAAATGATACATATATAACCTCTTCTTATATTGATATTACTTCCAAACTTCCTTGTTTTACTTATGCTAAAGCTCTTTATAAAGACGGTAAATTTATTGGAGTTTTAGCAATTGATATTTTAACTAAAGATTTACAGAAAGAATTTGAAGCGACTCCAGGTAGAACTTTTGCATTTGATAAAAACAATAAAATTTTTGCAGCAACAGATAAAGAGCAACTCAAAGAAGGCTATAATATTGATCAAATTGCAGCTTTATCCAAAACGAAAGTAGACTTTGAGCCTTTCGAATATCTAAGAAAAAGAGATAATAGTGAAAGATTTGCTATATGTGCAAAATATGAAAATTCAACTATTTGTATAGGGGAACCACTTGATATTATAACAGAGCCTATTCTTAAAATGACTTATGTACAAATAATTTCTTCTTTAGCTATGGTAGTAATTATTTCTTTATTGCTTTATACATTTATAGCTAAACTC